>JAHEFN010000149.1 GCA_024640185.1 Gemmatimonadota bacterium
TTGCTATCGCTCTTCCTGATGGGGATTGACTTCCCGGCGTCGAACCGGCGCTTCTCGCGGCTGGCGCCTGCCGACTAGCGGAGGTTCGAGGCATTGCCGACCATCTGCCAGCGGCCGTCGCGCTTCTGGTAGAGTTCGATCCATGCCCAGAGGTCGACAAACGGTTCCCGGACCCCATCGGCGTTGGGCATCGTCCCGCGCACCTCGACCTCGGCGATCACCCAGCCGAGCGAGCGGTCAGCCGAGAGCGTGACGATCGGCTCCCGCAGGTCGTGGTAGACCTCGAACTCCGCGTCGCGAAAGTAGTGGGTGCGTAGGTCGCGACGCTCGTCAATGCTCGGGAAGGTCACCCGCCCGTTGTTGATCGAGATGAAAGAGTCGGCCTCGATCGACATCCAGAGCTCGACCTTGTGTTCGCGGTGGGCGCGCAGCAGGTCGGCGTGGTGGGTGAGGAGTTGCTGCCGGTCGAGGGCGATCTCCGGGGCGTCGGCCGGCGCGCAGGCGACCAGGAACCCGGTGAGGAGCAGACGCACCACGCGGCGTCGGACGGCTCCGATCCTCACGGCGCCACCCCGCTCGCCACAAACTCCCGCGTGAACCGGAGCGCCTTCTCGGCGATCGCCTCGAAGCGGGGCGTGCCCCGGAGCGACTCGAAGAACGGACAGTACGTGGCGATGAAATCCCCTGGATGGAACCCGCCGTCGACCGCCTCCTCGAGCAGGTCGAGGGCCCGCTCGGTGTCGCCGGCCGCGGCGAACGACTCCGCGAGGTGGAACCGCTGGTGCGCGTCGAGGAGCTGCACGCCCTGCAGGGTGGCTCGCGCTTCTTCCTGCCGACCCTCCATCGCCTGGACGATCGAGAGGAGCTGGGGGGTGTACGGCATGTTGGGGACCTCGCGGACGAGCACGGCGGCATCCCTGGCAGCCCCCGCCGCGTCGCCGACCAGCGCCCTGGTGTAGCCGACGGTCCACCGGATCATCGCGTTGCCGGGATCGAGGGCGAACCCACGCTCCAGCTTCGGGAGGCCCACCTCTGCCTCTCCCTTCCACCAGTGCACCACGCCGGCCAGCAGCCAGGTCAGCGGTGCCAGCGGATCGACCGCCATCAGGCGCGCCGCGGCACGCTCGCCCGCCGCGATGTCGCCACAGCCCAGCACCCCGATGCCAAGGTAGAAGATCGCGTCGGCATCGTCCGGTTCGCGCTCCAGGGCGGCTCGCAGGTGACCGATCGCCTCGGGCATCGTGCCGCGAATGTACCCGATGAACCCCAGCAGCGAGTGCCCGAACGGCGCGTCGGGTACCGCCTGGAGAAGCTCCTCCGCGACCACCATGGCCTCGTCGAGCCCGCTCATGTCGGCCACTACACCGGCCTTGACCCGGGTGACCTTGCCCCAGGCCAGCAGGGCCTTGAGCGGCGGCACCTCGCCCTCGATGGCGATCGCCTGGCGCACCAGCTCCTCGCCGCGCTCGATCGAGGCAAGGTCGTACCGCCGCATCTCCTGACGCGCCCGCAGGAAGAGCTCGAATGCCCGCGGATCCTCGATCGGGCGCTCGGCGAGGTGGCGGTCCTCATCGGAGGTCAGGGTGATCCCGAGCGCCGCGACGATCTCGCGGGCGACCCGCTCCTGCACCTCGAAGACGTCGTCGATGGTGCCGCCGTACTTGTCGCCCCACACTCGGGTGTCGGTCGAGGCGTCGATCAACTGGGCGGTGATCCGGAGTGCATTGCCGGCCTTCCGGACGCTCCCCTCGAGGACGTGACGGACCCCCAACTCCCGGCCGATCGCTGGCACCCCCTTGGTGGTGCCCTTGAGCAACATCGAGGAGGTCCGCGAAATGACGTGGAGCGACTTGATGGCGGCCAGATCGCTGATGATCTCCTCAGTCAGCCCGTCGCTGAAGTACGCGTTGTCGGGGTCGGGACTTTGGTTGACGAACGGCAGCACCACCAGCGAGCGGCTGTCGACCGTCGGCGCAGGGCGAGCTGCCGGGGGCGCCTCGGCGATGAGTGCGGCAGCAAATGCCGCGGCGGTCGGGAAACGGAAGTCGGGATCGCTGGCGAGGGCCCGGGCCACTGCCGTCTCGCAGGCGGCAGGAGCGTCGGCACGGAGACTTCGGACCGTCGGGGCGTCGGTCGTGAACCGCTTGACCAGGATCGCCTCCGGAGTGGGCCCGGTGAACGGCGGTTCACCAGTCAGCATCTCGAAGAGGATGGCACCCAGGCCGTAGACGTCGGACGCCGCGGTGAGCTCGCGCTCGCCGGCAGCCTGCTCGGGCGACATGTAGGCCGGCGTGCCGACCGATGAACCGACGCGGGTCAGCCGGTCATCACCGGGAGTGTCGGCGCTGCGGGCGATGCCGAAGTCGGCCAACATCGCATGGCCGCGACTCAGCATCACGTTCTCGGGCTTGAGGTCGCGGTGGAGGATGCCGGCCTCGTGAGCGTATTCGAGGGCACCGGCCAGCTCGCCGATCAGCCGGAGCGCCTCGCCGAGCGGGAGCGCCCCCTCGCGCTCCAGCCGCTCCCGGAGCGTTTCGCCCTCGATGAGCGGCATCACGAAGAAGAGCTGGTCGGCGGCGGCCCCCGAGTCGAAGACCGGGACGATGTGCGGGTGCTGCAGGTTGGCGGTAGTGCGGATTTCGCGCAGGAAGCGGTCGGCCGCCAACTCGGCACTCACTTCGGGCCGCAGCACCTTGATCGCCACCTGACGGTGATGCTTGAGGTCCTGCGCCAGGTATACCGTCGCCATCCCACCCCGCCCGAGCTCGCGCTCGATCGCGTAGCGATCGGCGAGCGCGACCGTGAGCGCGTCGAGGGTCATGGTCTCGCCTTCGCGGGTCCCATCCGCGCCCTCAGCTCCTCGAACCAGTTGAGCGTGACGAGGTAGCGCGCGGCTCCCACATCGCCCGCGAGGTTGGCGGAGGTGGTCGGGGCGAGGCCCGAGGAGACCACCAGCCGCTTCCCGTCCGGGGCGAGGTCCCACCCCCGCATCACCACCGGCGGCAGCCCAGGAACAGGAACCGGGTCGTGGATCACCAGCTGGGGCTCCCGATCGACCCGGGCCACCATGAGGGTGTCCGGTCCAGTGAACAGCCGCCAGAAATAGATCGACCTGCCGTCGGGAGCCCACCGGGGATCACGGCCACGGTCGCTCCCGGGCACCAGCCACTTCCCTCTGGCGACCGGAAAGTCGCGAACCCAGACCTGATCATTGCCACCCTCCTCCGAGACGTACGCCGCGAGCTGACCCTCCGGGGAGAGATCGAATTCGAATTCGTCCCACGGTGCCTCCTGATAGGCTCGCGGGGTTGCGCTGTCGGCCAGCGAGGTGATGAGGAGGTCCTCGTTGCCCGCACCGTTGGATACGAAGACGATGGTCGCCTCGTCCGGCCAGTCAGTCGGCGTCTGGCTTCCCGGGAGCGCCAGAAGGCGCCGGGCGCTGTCGCTGCCGTCGGCCTGGACGAGGTAGAGATCCTCACCGGTGCTGTCACCGACGCTCCGGTTGAAAAGGATCCGGGTTCCGTCGGGCGACCAGACCGGATCGTCGTTGTCGCTACCGAAGGTGATGGGGCTGTTGGTGAGCGAAATGAGGTTGAACACCTGGATGTCGGTCCGACCGCCTTCGTTGTACAGCTCGTAGGCGATCGCCTCGCCGTTGGGCGCAAACCGTGGTCTCTCACGCCCCGCGGCCGGGAGCTTGATGGTGTCGACGGCACCACCGAGTGTGGCGATCACCAGCGTCGTGGAGTTCCCGAGGGTTGTTCGGGCACCCATCGATTCCCCGTCATGCACCACCAGCACCCCGCCCGGCGACACGGCATAGCCGGGGTCACCCAGCGCGTCCTGGACGCGATCGACCACCCGGATCGGGTCGCCGGTGATGGCGTGGCGCCCGAGGTCGAACTCCACCGCGAAGAGTCCACCCCCCTCGTCGATGTAGAGGAGATGTCCCGTCGCGGCATGGCTCGGGTATCGGGCGTCGGGAACCAGGAGGGTCGTCGAGTCGCTTGCGAAGTCGTAGAGCACCACACCTGCCGGAGTGGTTCCCAGGATCCCCGATCCGTCGGGGAGCCACTCTCCGGCCCGCCACGGCCCGGCACCCTCGCCGTGGCGCACCGGGGTCCCCCCCCCGGCGTCCATGACATGCAGCTCCTGGCCAATCAGGAAGGCGATCCTGTTGTCCGGGCCCCAACTGGGATAGAAGCTCCGGCCTGTCCCGCCCTTCACCAACTCGAACGCCCCACCGCCGCCCACCAGCACCCTCACCAGGGCGGAGTCGCTCGGCCTCGCGAAGACCAGCCACAGGCCGTCGGGGGAGAAGTCCGGGTGGAAACCACCCTCGGTGCCTGCGACCAGGACGAACTCCGGATCGCCGTCGAGGTGGCGAAGGTAGATGCCGGGAACGCCGTTCAGGGAGCCCGCGGTCGCGACCATTGACCCATCGTCCGAGATCGCCACGCCACCACTGAAAGACTGCCCGATTTGCAGCTCGCCAGTGGCGAGGTCGAGGCGGCTCAGCGGCCGCGCCGGCTCCGGCCGTGTGGCGACATACCCCAGCGCTGCCAGGGCCACCGCCGCCACCGCCAGCGTCGCCCAGCTGAAGGGGCTTCGGAGCCACCCCCGTGCAGTGGTCGGCGCCGAAGCGAGCGCCGCCGAGGCCATCGTCGTGAACGCCGGGTTGCCGAGCGCCTCCTTGAACGCCTCGGCGCTCTCGAACCGGTCCGCCGGCAGCTTCTCGAGCGCCTTGGCCACCGCCGCCGCCACGTTCGGCGGCACCGACTTGCGGAGGGTGGTCACCGGGTCGGCCACCTCGGAGATGATCTTCATGATCACCTGCTGCGCCGAACTCCCGGTGTGCGGCGGGTCGCCGGTGAGCATCTCGTAGAGCACGCTGGCGAGCGAGTAGACGTCACTCCGCGCCGAGATCTCCTTGTCGGCCGTCGCCTGCTCTGGTGACATGTAGTGCGGGGTGCCGAGCGACATCCCGGTCTCGGTCATCCGCCCGCCCGCCGCCGCGGAGAGCGCCAGGGCGATCCCGAAGTCGGCCACCATCGGCCGGCCGTTGGCCAGCAGGATGTTCTCCGGCTTGATGTCGCGGTGCACCACCCCCTGGGTGTGGGCGTAGTGCAGCGCGTCGGCGACCTCGCAGGTGATCCGTACCGCCTCGTCGATGCCGAGCTGGGTCTCCCGATTGAGTTTGTCGCGGAGGGTCTCGCCGTCGACAAACGGCATGACATAGAAGAGGAAGCCGTCGGCCTCGCCCGAATCGAAGAGCGGCAGGATGTGCGGGTGCTGCAGCGCGGCGGTGGTCTTGATCTCGACCACGAACCGCTCGGCGCCGAGCACGGCCGCCAGCTCGGGCTTGAGGACCTTGAGCGCCACCTTGCGGTCGTGCTTGAGGTCATGGGCGAGGTAGACGGTGGCCATCCCGCCCTCGCCGAGCTCACGCTCGATCGCGTAGCGATCGGCGAGGGCCTGGGCAAGACGGTCCGATGGGTCGGTCATCCGGTCACTTCCTCCTCACGGCGGCCCGGGGTTCAGTCCCGGACGAGGTCCATGACGTGAATGTCGCTCTCAATCTGGGAGATGGACAGGTAGAACCGACCGTTGGCGACCCCGACCGCCTGGGGGTAGGTGCTCATCGCCGGGTCGTCGAAGCGCACCAGCAACCGCGGGGCCCCGCCGTCAACCGGCACCTCGTAGATCCCCTGGTTTGCCTGAAGGTCATGGGCGCGGAAGTACAGGAATCGCCCATCGGCAGACCATTCCGGCCAGGACGGCCTGACCACCCCGAAGTCGGCGGCGGCGAACACGCTCCTCGGAGAGCCTCCCGGTGCGATCACGGCGAGGGTGCCGTTGCCCGTATGGTAGGCGATCATCGAGCCATCGGGCGACCACCGTGGGGCAAAGCCATCCTCGACCAGCAGCTCCGGGACGCCCCAAGGTCCACCTCGCGTCGCCCGACGGAGGAGGAAGACCCTCAAGGACGGAACGCTCTGGGCATAGGCGATCGTGAGCCCGTCGGGCGACCAGGCAGGGTGGAGATCCTCACCCGGATCGTCGACGAGGCGCACCTCACCGGTGCCGTCGCTCCGGATGTAGTAGATGTCGCGCGAACTGCCGCGGGTCGAATGGAAGACGATCTCGCTGCCGTCGTGCGAGAGATCCGGCGAGAAGTCGTCGCCCGGGTCGCGGGTCACCCGCC
>JAHEFN010000150.1:0-2133 GCA_024640185.1 Gemmatimonadota bacterium
GGGGCGACCGCCCCGTGCTTGCCCCCCTCCCGCCCCGTCGGCTATGTTCAGCGCCCTGCGGGCCAGGTAGCTCAGTTGGTAGAGCACACGACTGAAAATCGTGGTGTCGTCGGTTCGATTCCGACCCTGGCCACTGCAAACGGCCCCGCTCACCTGAGCGGGGCCGTTTGCCCAACACCATGGGATCCAACGCGTTGGCTAGGCTTCCTTGCCGTCGAGCATCGCCGCGACCGCACCCAACACGGCGTACCAGACGAGGTTCAGGATGATCATCTTCCAGGCCAGCATGTAGCCGAACCCGTCGAGATACATCTGCCAGAAGAGGGTCATCGGGAAGGTGATGATGGCCCCGATGAAGAGCCCGAACTTCGCCCCCTCCGCCGGTCCCTTGCCCCACGCCGAGCCGACCTTGTCCCAGGCCCACATCAGCATGAAGGCTGCGGCAAAGTCACCGATCACCAGCCACATCATCGGCGGCTCGGCCACGATGTAGCTCAGCCCGGAAAACCAGTCCGAGGCGATGAAGTTCATCACCAGGTAGTCGAGCACATTGGCGAGAATGCCAAGGACCACGGTCCCAGTGAGTATCCGACGCATGTTCATGAAGACCTCGTGGTGTGAGGATGCCACGGTCCAGGGTCTGTCGTTGGTGCGGGTCGTGCCGTGGCGGGGAGGAAGGGGACCCTGCCTAAGGTTCAACCCGGAACGCGATCCGTCAAGCGGTTTGGGGATGTTGCCCGGTCCCGGGACCCCGAGTTCCGTTCAGGAACCACGGTCGGCTCCAGCGGCGTTGTTGTCGAGGATAGGGCGGCAGCCGAGGAATGGGCCTATTCTCTATCGTCCATCGCACCAAGGGAGTCCTGATGGCCACGAGCCAAGAGCCCGTCCTCGACACGATCCCGGTCGACGTTCCGGCTGAGGAGTTCCGCCGGCACGGCTACACCGTGATCGACCGCCTGGTCGAGTACTACGCTGCCGTGAACGAACTGCCGGTCTTCCCGACGGTGTTGCCAACCGACCTCGTGCCGCTCTTCGCCCGCCCCGCCCCCGAGGCCGGCGAGCCGCTGGAGGAGATCCTGGCCGACTGGGAGCACAAGATCGTTCCCAACTCGACGATCCAGGGGTCGTCGCGGTTCTTTTCCTGGGTCAACGGGGGTGGCACCCAGGTTGGGGCCCTCGCCGAGGCGCTGGCCGCTGGGCTCAACCCCAATGCCGGTGGCTGGCGGGCGAGCCAGGCCGCCGTCGTGATCGAGAACCAGACGATTCGCTGGATCTGCGACCTGATGGGACTCGCTCCGACTTCCGGCGGGCTGTTCGTCTCGGGTGGCACGATGGCCAACATCGCTGCACTGCAAGTCGCCCTGCGGCAGACTGCCAGTTGGGACATCCTCAACGAGGGGATCCAGTCACCCAACCGCCCCGGACAGCTCACGGTCTACATGGCCGACCACGAGACCCACGTGTCGTTCAAGCGCGCCGCTGACACGCTCGGCCTCGGCCGGCATGCGATCCGCGGTGTCCCGAGCAATCCCGACTACACCATCAACACCGCCGCCCTCGACCAGATGATCCACGACGACCGCGCCAAGGGGATGACCCCCTTTGCGATCGTCGGTCATGCCGGTTCGATCAACGTGGGGGCGATCGACGACTTCAACACGCTGGCCGATATCGCCGAGCGCGAGAAGCTCTGGTTCCACATCGACGGGGCGATTGGTGCCCTCGGGGCGATGTTGCCCGAGCTCCGGCTGTCGTTTGCAGGGATCGAGCGGGCCGACTCGGTGTCGTTCGATGGGCACAAGTGGCTGGGCGTGCCCTACGAATGCGGTTGTGTGCTCGTCAAGGACGCCGCGGTGCTCAAGAAGTCGTTCGCGATCTCGGCCAGTTACCTCACCGAAGATGAGCGCAGCGAACTCGAGCCGTTCGACTTCTTCAACCGCGGTCCGCAGATGTCGCGCGGGTTCCGGGCGTTGAAGGTGTGGATGTCGCTGCGCTATTACGGTGCCGAGGGCTACCGGCAGTTCTTCCGGCGCACCATCGACAATGCGCGCCATGCCCACGCCCTGGTGAGTGCCGCCGACGACTTCGACGTGCTGCAGGACGAGCCACAGCTCTACATCTACTCCTTCCGCT
>JAHEFN010000150.1:2233-6171 GCA_024640185.1 Gemmatimonadota bacterium
CGCTGGCAGGCGGCGGCGAAGAACGCCTCGCCCGGCAGGAAGAGGACCACGAAGTCGGGCGCCTCGGCGAACTGGTCGGAGTAGTCGCGCTTGGCGAGCTGCTCGACGTGGCTGCGCACCTGCTTGGCGTGCTGGTCGAGGAAGACGTTGCGCTGACTTTCGTCGCTGGCATTGGTGGCATCGAGGTAGGCCGAGAGCGGGGCCTTGGCGTCGACGATCACCACCTTGTCGCCGGGGAGCGAGACCACCAGGTCGGGCCGCAACTTGCCCTCGTCGCCATCGACCGAGTGCTGGGTGGCGAAGTCGCAGTGCTCGAGCATGCCGGCGAGTTCGACCACCCGCTTGAGCTGCAGTTCGCCCCACTGGCCACGGCCGGTCGGGGTGCGGAGTGCCGCCACCAGCGACTGGGTCTCCGAGGTGAGCTGCTTCTGGGCCTCACCCATCCCCTTCATCATCGCCTCGAGCGCCCCCTGGCTCTCGGCCCGCGAGGTGTCGAATGCCTGCAGCTTGGCATCGACCTGCTCGAGTCCCTTCTTGATCGGCTCCACCAGCTGCTCCATCGCCTGCTTGCGGAGATCGAGGTCACCGGTCGCCTTGGCCTGCAACTCGGCAAAGGAGAGCTTGGCGGTCTCGAGGAAGGCGGTGTTGTTGGCGGCGAGCGCCTCCGCCGACAGGGCGCCGAAGGTCTCCTTGATCTTCTCGTCGACGGCCTGGTGGGCCTCGAGGGTGGCCTGGGCTCGGTCGCGGAACCGGTCGGCCGCCTTGAGTTCGGCCGTGAGGCGCGAGACCGTGCCCCGGAGCAGGAACCAGGTCAGGATCGCGCCGAAACAGAGGCCGACGGCCAGGTAGATGACATAGTCGAACATCGGTATCCACCTCGAGGGGAGAGGAGCTCTGCCTTGAAAGTGTCGGCCAAGTGGGTCGGACGTAAGAGGTTGGGGGCGAACGAGGGGGACAAGATTATTTTCCTCCCAAGCGCCAACCACCTTCAGACAACAGGACTCCTCCCATGTCGACCTCCGCCTACGCCGCCTTCGACGCGACCACCCCGCTCAAGCCCCATGCCATCGATCGCCGCGCCACCGGCCCCAAGGATGTCGCGATCGAGATCCTCTTCTGCGGGATTTGTCACTCGGACATCCACCTTGCCAGGAGCGAGTGGTTCCCGGGTGCCTATCCGATGGTCCCCGGCCATGAGATCGTCGGGCGGGTGACCGCCGTAGGTGGTGAAGTGAAGGACTTCGCGGTCGGCCAGATGGTCGGCGTCGGCTGTCTGGTCGAGTCGTGCCGCAAGTGCTCCAGCTGCAAGGAGGATCTTGAGAACTACTGCACCGGTGGCTTCACGATGACGTACGGTTCCCCCGACGCGGTCAGCGGCGGGATGACCTACGGCGGCTATTCGACGGCCATCACGGTCGATCAGGACTTCGTGCTCTCCGTGCCGGAGAACCTCGATCCAGCCGGCGCGGCCCCGCTGCTCTGCGCCGGGATCACCACCTATTCGCCGCTCAAGCACTGGAAGGTGGGCAAGGGGAGCAAGGTCGGTGTCGTCGGGCTCGGCGGACTCGGCCACATGGCGGTGCAGCTGGCAGCGGCGATGGGCGCCGAGGTGACGGTCTTCTCGCGCTCCAAGGGCAAGGCCGCCGAGGCGAAGACGCTGGGCGCCGCCCACGTGGTGATCAGCACCGACGAGGCCCAGATGGCCGCCGCTGCCGGCACCCTCGACTTCATCATCGACACCGTCTCTGCCAAGCACGACCTCAACGCCTACGTCAACACGCTCACTCGCGATGGCACGCTCTGCATGGTGGGTGTCTCGCCGGAACCGCTCGACACTCCGTTGATGGGGATGGTCTTCGGCCGCAAGGCGATCGCCGGGTCATTGATCGGCGGGATCAAGGAGACCCAGGAGATGCTCGACTTCTGCGGCACGCACGGGATCACCGCCAAGATCGAGACGATTCCGATGTCGCAGGTCAACGAGGCCTGGGAGCGGGTGATGAAGAGCGACGTGAAGTACCGGTTCGTGATCGACATGGCATCACTCAAGGCCTGACCCCAGGCCCTCACCCAGCAAGGACGCCCTTCATGAAGCGGATGACGACGCTGTTTGCCCTGATGCTCCTGGTCGCTTCTGGCCTCGGCGCCCAGCGTCCACAGGCCCGATCGGGGTTCTGGATCAACCTCGGTGTCGGCGGCGGATCACTCGGTTGCGAGAACTGCGATGAGCGAACCTCTGCCGTCAGCGGCCAGCTCGCCCTGGGTGGCACCCTGAGCGACAGGGTGCTTCTGGGTGGCAGCATCAACAGCTGGACCAAGCAGGAGGGTGGCATCACCTTCAATGCGAGTACCGTCACGGCGATGGTGCGGTTCTATCCCTCGGCGACCGGCGGCTTCTTTTTGAGCGGCGGTCTGGGGGTGGCCACCTCGGCCGCGAATATCGACATCGGTTCGTTCGGCTTCGAGAACACCCTGTTCATCGAGGACAACGGGGTCGGTGCGCTGATCGGCGCCGGGTACGACATCCGGGTCGGCAGCAACGTGTCGATCACGCCGTTCTTCAACGGCTACGGGATGAACATGGATGGTGGGAACCTGAACGTCGTCCAGGCCGGTGTCGGGGTGACGATTCACTAGACCGGTTCGCCGCCGTCACCCGCGGGGGGGACCAACTCGCCTCGTGCACTTTGGAGATCAGCCGTCGCCCCCGTGAGGCACCAACTCGCCTCGTGCACTTTGGAGATCGGCCGTCGCCCCCGTTGGGCACCAACTCGCCTCCGACGATCGGACTCGCCGCAGACGGTCTCTCCGGCCCAGGGCAAGCAGCGCGCGGCGAGGAGCCGATCGTTCATCGGCGAGGATGCCCCCCGGGGCTCCGGCGGATTCGATTCGGTTCGCGGCCATCGCCCCCGTGAGGCACCAACTCGCCTCCGACGATCGGACTCGCCGCAGGCGGTCTCTCCGGCCCAAGGCAGGTGACGCGCGGCGAGGAGCCGATCGTTCATCGGCGAGGATGCCCCCCGGGGCGACGGGCCGCATCCGATTGTTGTTGGCGGCCTCAGCTTCCCGTCCGCCGCAAATGCAGCAGCGGAAAGGGATTGCCCTGCCCATCGAGGGGCGAGCGACCCTCGACCACGAACCCCATCGCCAGGTAGAACTGCACCGCGTCGGGGTTCTGTTCGTTGACGTCAAGGGTGAGTTCGTCGTGGAGCGTCATCGCGTGCTCGACGAGCCGGCGGCCGTGTCCCTGACGCCGGTGGTCGGGGTCGAGGAAGAGCGCCTCGATCTTGGCGCCGTCCATTCCCATCCAAGCGATTGCTGCTCCGCTCTCGTCCTCCAGCACCGACACCTCGAGGGCCTCGGCGGCCAGCATCTCATCAACCAGTGGATGGAGGCCGGCGATCTCGGCATTGGTGAGGAAGAAGTGGGTCGCCTCCACCGACCGCCGCCAGATGTCGAGCAACGCGACATGGTCGGTCGGGGTGGACGGTCGGAGGGTGATCATGGCTTGGCTCCCCGGGAGGCTCATTTCGGATCTATAGTATGACAGCTTCACCCAAGGACCTCCATGACCCGGCACTTGCTGGCCGTCTTCTTCCTCGCCTCCGTGACCGCTGCACCGATAGTGGCCCAGGACGCTCGCTCGGGCCTCCGGCTCGACGCACCGATTGAGCGCTGGGACGAGGCGATCCCCGTCGGTAACGGGCTCCTCGGCGGGCTCCTCTGGGGCGGCGACTCGACCCTCCACCTCTCACTCGACCGCGGCGATCTCTGGGACGAGCGGACGCCGGAGATCTTCAGCGACTCGCTCTGGACTTGGAAGGGGATGCAGGCGCTGGTGGCGGCGGGCAACATGACCCGTTTCCACGAGCTCTTCGACCAGCCGTACGATCGGCTGCCGTATCCAACCAAGCTCCCTGCCGGGCGCCTGGAGCTGG
>JAHEFN010000151.1 GCA_024640185.1 Gemmatimonadota bacterium
ATGGGTCATCCAGGGTCGCTACAACCACTATCGCTTCGACCTGAATCGCGACTTGCTGGCGTTCAGCCAGGCCGAGACCCGGGCGACGGCCGCGGCGGTGTTGCGATGGCATCCGCAGCTGTTCGTCGACCTGCACAGCACCACCTCGCAGTACTTCTTCGCGCCAGCGGCCGATCCGATCAACGCCAACCTGCCAGCCTCCTCGGTTCGCTGGCTGGAGGCCTTCGGCCGCGGCAACGCGGCGGCCTTCGACGGCTTCGGGTGGCAGTACTACGTCCGCGATGTCTTTGACCTCTTCTACCCCGGGTACTGGGACAGCTGGCCGTCGTTGATGGGGGCCACCGGGATGACCTTCGAGAGCGACGGCGGCCCGCCGCTGATGCTGCGCAAGAGTGATGGCACGGTGACCACCTTCCGCGAGGGGATCGCACACCACTTCGTCGCCAGCATGGCGACCCTCACCACGCTGGCCGACCACCGGACCGAGCGACTGCGTGACTACCGCTCGTTCTTTGTGTCGGCGATGACGGCACCGGCCACCCGATCGGTGCGGCGGGTGGTCCTGCAGGCCGGCGCCGATGAGGTGCGGACTCGCGAACTGGTGGCGGTGCTCCGCTTCCAGGGCATCGAGGTCACCGAGGCGGCCGCGCCGTTCACCGTGACGCGGGCCCGGGACTTTCTTGGCGGCGGGGCCCGACGGCGGGAATTTCCACGGGGGTCGTTCGTGATCGACCTGGCCCAGCCCCAGGGACGGCTCGCCACCGCGATCCTCGAACCGGTCGCGGCCATCGACAGCAGCTTCGCGCGCCGGCAGGTCGATCGCTTCGAGCGGAATCGGCGACGGGGCCGCAACACCGACAGCGAACGCTACGAGTTCTATGACATCACCGCCTGGGCGCTGCCGTTCACCCATGGCATCGAGGCGGTCTGGACCGATGAGGTGATCGCGGTCACCCCGGTCGATCCGGCTGACCGTGCGAACTATGATCTCGTGATGCTGCCGCCGGCCCGGAGCGGGTACCTGATCCCGCCCGGTACCCGCAACGGACAGTCGCTGGCCCTGGCCCTCCTGGCGGAGGACTTCCGCCTCGGGGTCAGCTCCACGCCGCTGGTCGCCGACGGGCGCCGCTGGCCCGAGGGGACCATCGTACTTCGCACGGTCCGCAACCCGGACTCGCTGCACACCCGGATCACCGCGTTGCAGCAGCGCTTCCCGACGGACGTCGTGCCGGTGGAGTCGGCCTTCCCTGACAGCGGCAGTGCCGGGATCGGCAGCGAGTCGGTGGTCGATGTCCGGGCCCCGACCATTCTGGTCGCGGCCGGCGAGGGAGTCTCGCAGACCGGCTTCGGCGACGTCTGGTGGTACCTCGAACGGGAACTCCAGCAACCGTTCGTGCCGGTGGAGCTCGACCGATTGGCGCGGATGGATCTTGACGACTACAACGTCATCATCCTGCCGCCCGGTTCGTATGCGGGCCCCCTCGGCACGGCCGGACTCAACCGCCTGCGGGACTGGGTCCGAGGCGGCGGGGCGCTGCTGGCGTTGGGCAGCGCCACCCGCATCCTCGATCACGAGGAGTTCGGACTGCGCGAAGGGCTCGAGGAGCCCGATGGAGAGGGTCTCGTCGGTGCGGATACGACGCTCTCCCCGACAGCCGAACCCGGCCCGATTCCCTCCCCGGGTGCCGCCGGCCAGGACCGTCCCGAGGACGTCCCCGGCGCCATCGCGCTGGGCACCCTCGACCCGCTGCACTGGTTGCGCTGGGGCTACCCCCGCGACGAGTTGGCGGTGCCGGTTCCCGGCACCTTCCTGCCGCTCTCGAAGGAGGGCGCCAATGTGGTGGTGTTCGAGGGCGAGAACCCGATTCTCTCCGGCTTCACCTGGCCCGGCAACACGACCGCCTTCCTGCCGGGCACGGCGTGGGCAACGGTCGACCGTGCCGGGCGCGGCCATGTCATCGCCTTCGCGGAGAATCCGCTCTTCCGCGGCTTCTGGCGCGGCCCCGCGATGCTGTTCGTGAACGGGATCCTCCATGGCAGCGGACGGTAGTCGCGACCGCTGATCCACAGCCGCACGCGAGAGGCGGCGCATCGCGCGGTCGGGCCGCGGCGCCTCGCTTTGACCTGACTTGGCAGCCCGACTAGATTCGTGGTGCTCCAGGTCCGAAGGGTGCCGACGCGCGAACCGCGTCAGGGCCTCGACGGCAGCAGCGCTAAGCGATGCTCGGTGTCGCTTCGGGTAGCCTGGAGCACTTGCTTTTCCCTCCTCCGCCGGACCGCCTGAATGTCGATCGCCCTCGCGCGGCGTTACCGACCGCGCCGTTTCTCGGAACTCCTGGTTCAGGATCATGTCGCGGCCGCCCTGCGCGGTGCGGTGTCCAAGGGTCGTGTCGGTCATGGCTACCTGCTGACCGGTCCGCGCGGCGTCGGCAAGACGACCGCGGCACGGATCCTCGCGATGGCCCTCAACTGCGATGCGCCGACCGACGGAGAACCGTGCGGCAGCTGTGGATCGTGCTCGCGGATCTGGACCGGCCAGGCCTCGCTCGATGTGGTCGAGATCGATGCCGCCAGCAATCGCGGGGTGGATGATGCGCGGGACCTTCGGGAGCGGGCGATGTATGCCGCCTCGCAGGAAGGCCATCACAAGGTCTACATCGTCGACGAGGCGCACATGCTCACGCGTGAGGCATGGAATGCGCTGCTGAAGATCCTCGAGGAGCCGCCCCCGGGTGTGGTCTTTGTCTTCGCCACGACCGAACCCCAGAAGATCGCCAACACGGCCGCCCCGGTGATGTCCCGCCTGCAGCGATTCGACTTCCGTCGGATCGGCCCCGCGGCGATCAAGGACCGGCTGCGCCAAGTCCTCGGCGAGGAGGGGGTGGAGGCCGACGAAGATGCCCTCCTGTTGATCGCCCGACACGCCGACGGCGGGATGCGCGATGCCCTCTCGGTGCTCGACCAGTGCCTCTCCTTCGGCGAGGGGCCCCTCACACCGGATCGGGTCCGTGATGTCCTCGGCCTGGTCGATGACGAGGCCTTCGCGGCGATCCTCGACCTGGTCACCAATCGGCGCCCGGGCGACGTCTTTGGCGTCGTCGACCAGTTGGCCGACGCCGGGGCCGACCTGGTGGAGGTCGCCGGGGGGCTGGCCGAGTTGCTGCGCGCGGTGCTGATGACCCATTACGGGACCACCGCCCCGGTGCTCTCGGAGTCCGCGCGGGAGCTGGTGGCACGTTCGGCCAAGGCCCTTGCGCCCGAGGATGTGGTGCGGATGCTGAAGCTCCTCGGCGAGGCCGAGAATCCGCTGCGGCGAAGCGCCAATCCACGGCTCGTGCTGGAGACGTTGCTGCTCCGCTGGGCGATGATGGATCGAGCCGCCGAGCTGAAAGCGCTCCTCAGTGGCGGGGCGCCGGGGCCAGCGGGGAGCCCGGCGCCCTCAACCCCACCCCCGCCCGCGACGATACCTGAACAGCACGGTGGCCCCCAGGGGCCGGCGTATTCGGTGCCCTGGACCGCGGCGGGGGTCCGGGCGGCCTGGCCGGAGATTGTCGAGACCGCCATCCGGCAGAGTCGGTTCTTGGGGCAGGCGCTGGAACATGGCGTGCCTCGCCCGGCCGCTCCGGGAGTGCTCGAGCTGGCATTCGGCCCCGACGAGGCGGTCTCCTTGGAGGGTGTCGAGCGGCAGAAGGCCGCTGTGGAGGCGATTGTCTCGGCCCGCCTCGGGGTGACGGTCTCCCTGACGCTTGCCCGCAGCGACGATCGGGGCGGTGCCGAGGCGGCGACCTCGGCGGCTCCGAGTGGCCGGCTCACGGTCGAGGCGCTCCGGGCTGACCGCCTCGACCACCTCCGCCGGCGTGATCCAGCGCTCGATGCCCTGGTGGACGCGTTAGATTTGGAGCTGATCGACGACGCATAGGCGTCGTCGCGTTGACCTTCGGCCGGGATGGACGCGTTGGCGGATTGGCAGAAGCAGGTACCGGTGCACGGCCTCCAGGCCGAGCGGGCCGGTGAGCGGGATCGGGATCTGGCGGCACGGCTGGTCGAGGTCGAGGCCGGCGGTGGGGCCGTGCGGGTGCGGATCGACGGTCGGGGCCGGCTCCGGCACCTGACCATCGCCGCCGAGGCCTTCGATCGCCGGGATGCCGAACTGCTCTCGGACCTGGTGCTCGGCGCGGTGGCCGAGGGGCAGCGTCGAGCGGCCGAGGGCCTCACCGGGGAGTCGGCAGCGGGAGACCGCTGAGCCCGTGGACGCGCTCGAACGGCTGATCGGTGAATTGTCGCGACTTCCCGGGATCGGTCGGAAGACGTCGGGGCGGCTCGTCTATCATCTCCTTCAGCAGTCGCGTGACCGGATGCTGGCGCTCGCTGCCGCCCTCGTCGATGTCGCGGAGCGGGTGCATCCCTGCCGTGGCTGTGGCGCACCGACCGAGGACGAGGAGTGCAGCATCTGTCGTGACCCGCGACGGGACGCCAGCCTGCTGTGCGTGGTCGAGGAGCCGAGTGCCGTCGCCGTGCTCGAGCGCTCGGCGGCCTTCCGGGGTCGATACGTGGTGCTCGGCGGCCGACTCTCACCGCTGGAGGGGGTCGGCCCGGAGTCGCTCCGGATCGGACTCCTGGAGCAGCGGTTGGCGACCGGCGAGGTTCGCGAGGTGATTCTGGCCACCAATTCCTCCCTTGAGGGGGAGGCGACGGCCACCTACCTCCAGCAGGTGCTCGCGGCGTACGACGCCGTGACGGTGTCGCGCCTCGCGCGCGGCCTGCCGGTTGGGGGTGAACTCGAATACGTTGACGGAGTGACGCTGACCCACGCGATGACCGCCCGAGAGGCCCTGCGATGAGCCGCCGCACCACAGGTGCCGCGGTGTCATTCCTCGGCGCCGCCCTCGTTGGCGTGGCCGGTGGCTGGTGGTTGGCGCGTTCCCACGATGCGGCGCACCGTCATGAGCTCTTTGCCTCGAGCACCTGGCGCCGCTTCGCCGCGCTCGGCTGGCTCGAACGCCACGGTGACGCTGCCGCGCTGCCGCTGCTGCGCGACTACCTCGCCTGGGAGCAGCAGCCACCGCTGAGGAACCGCGCCAAGAAGGTCCTGGCGACCCTCGAGTCGGCGGCCGCGTGACGGCACCGCGGGCGGCCTCGTGGTCCTTCCGGGAGGAAGACTCCGAGCGGATTCGTGTGGTGTTGCAGGACTTCCTGCGGGATGCCGGAGGCCGGACGGCCCTCCTGGTCGACCGCGCCGGCCAGATGCTGGTGACCGTCGGGGAACCGCCGACGTTCGATCCCACCGCCTTCGCCTCGCTGACGGCGGCGGACTTCTCGGCCAACGACCAATTGGCGCGGTTGCTGGGTGAACCGGAATTCGGGGCGCTGTTCCATCAGGGTGAGCGGGAGTCGCTCTACCTTGCCGACATCGCGCGCCGGGTGATTCTTGTGGTGTTGTTCGACAACCGGACCACCCTCGGGCTGGTCAAGCTCAGGATGAAGGCCGCCGTGAGCGACCTCACCGCGATCTTCACGGAGATGTTCGCGCGGGGACCCGACCAGGTGAAGCACGTCGATTCGAGCTTCCTCGGCGAGGCCGAGGACGAGCTCGACAAACTTTTCGGAAGCTGAGGATGCCCCCGGCATGTCGCTGATCAACTACGCGTCACGCGAGATCAACTGCAAGATCGTCTACTACGGCCCCGGACTCGGCGGCAAGACGACCAATCTCGAGTATGTCTACGAGAAGGTGGCTCCGTCCTCGAAGGGCAAGCTGATCTCGCTGGCCACCGAGACCGAGCGCACCCTGTTCTTCGACTTCCTGCCGGTCGACCTGGGCACGATCCGGGGATTCCGGACGCGCTTCCATCTCTACACCGTCCCCGGCCAGGTCTACTACAACGCCAGCCGCAAGCTGGTGCTCCAGGGGGTCGACGGCATCATCTTCTGCGCCGACTCGCAGATCACGCGGCTGGACGAGAACGTCGAGAGCTACCTCAACCTCTGGGACAACCTGCTCGTACAGGGCGACGACCTGACGAAGCTGGCCTTCGTCATCCAGATGAACAAGCGCGATCTCTCCGACATCTTCTCTGTCGAAGACCTGAACGAACTGCTCAACCACACCGGTTCGCC
>JAHEFN010000152.1 GCA_024640185.1 Gemmatimonadota bacterium
GGGGTGGCTCCCGATGCCCTCGCCCCGTTGCTCGACCAGTTGCGTGAGCTGCCGCGGCTCGAGGTGCGCGGCATGATGACGATGGCGGCGTTGGGCGCGAGCGAGACGGCGGTGCATCGCACCTTCGCTCGGTTGCGCGCATTGCGCGACGCTGCCGGTCGTGAAGGCCATGACCTCCCCGAACTGTCGATGGGGATGTCCGATGATTTCCCCATCGCCGTGGAGGAGGGTGCCACCATGCTGCGACTCGGTTCTGTCCTCTTCGGCCCACGCGGCGGCGGTGCCGGATGAGTGTTGACCCCACCTCCACCACACCCCGGTGGCCGTCCTGGCCGGGCGGCGGTGCCGACGCGATGGAGCGCGAGCTGCTCGACCGGTGGCAGGCCGAGGGGTTGTTCGCCGCCGTGCAGGAGCGCGGCCGTGACCGGCCCGGCTACGTCTTCTATGAGGGACCACCGACGGCCAACGGGCGGCCGGGCATCCATCACGTCTTCGCACGGACGATCAAGGACCTGATCTGCCGCTTCCACGCCATGGACGGCAAACGGGTCACCCGGATCGCGGGTTGGGACACCCATGGCCTGCCGGTCGAGCTCGAGGTCGAGAAGCAGCTCGGCTTCACCGGCAAGCAGGACATCGAGCGCCACGGCGTCGCCGCCTTCGCCGAGGCCTGTCTCGACTCGGTGTTCACCTACCGGGATGAATGGGTGGCGTTGTCGGAGCGCATCGGCTTCTGGCTCGACTATGACAAGGCCTACTACACCTGCAGTCAGGCCTATGTCGAATCGGTCTGGCACCTGCTGCAGCGAATGTACCGGCGTGACATGCTGTATCGCGGCCACCGGGTGCTGCCCTACTGTCCCCGGTGCGGGACGGTCCTCTCCAGTCACGAGCTGGCCCTCGGCTACGCCGATGTGCGGGACAAGTCGATCTACGTGACCTTCCCGATGGACGATGGCAGCGAGCGCGAACTGGTGGTCTGGACCACCACACCATGGACCTTGCCGAGCAACGTGGCCGTGGCGGTGCATCCGGACCTGACCTACGCGGAGGTCACGTCCGACGCCCTGCCGGGTCGCCGATTCGTGGTGGCAACCGCGCGCGTCGAGGCCGCGGCCGATTGGCTCGGCGGGACCGTCACCGTGGTGGCGACCTTCCCCGGCCGTGCCCTGGTCGGGTTGCGCTACCGTCGCCCACTCGACGTCGTGCCGCTGCCCGACGATGGCGTCGCCGAGGTGATCGTGCCTGGCGCCTTCGTGACGGCCGACGATGGGTCGGGGCTGGTGCACATGGCACCGGCGTTCGGGGCCGACGACCATGCCGCCGGCCAGGAACATGGCCTGGCACTGCTCAGGCCGGTCGCCGGCAACGGCACCTTCACCGGCACCAGTTGGCCCGAGATCGAGGGGCGACTGGTCACCGACACCGAGACCAACGAGCTCATCATCCGCCGGCTCAAGGCCCTCGGGCGGCACCTGCGCACCGAGGCCTATGATCACTCGTATCCGCACTGCTGGCGGTGCCGCAGCAAGTTGATCTACTACGCGCGCGATTCGTGGTTCGTGCGCACCTCGGCGGTGAAGGCGCGGATGCAGGAGCTCAACGGGACGATCGACTGGCATCCCCCCGAGGTGGGGACCGGCCGGTTCGGCGAATGGCTCGGCAACAATGTCGACTGGGCCCTCTCGCGCGATCGGTACTGGGGGACCCCGATGCCGGTCTGGGTCAACGACCAGGACCCTGACGACGTGGTGGTGATCGGTTCGATTGCCGAGCTCACGGAACGGTCCGGTTACCGGCCCGAGGGTGATCTCGGCGTGCACAAGCCCTGGGTGGACGAGGTGACCTGGCCGGCGGAGGGTGGTGGCACCTATCGTCGCACCCCGGAGGTCATCGACACCTGGTTCGACTCGGGCTCGATGCCCTGGGCGCAGTGGCACTGGCCATTCGAGAACGTCGAGCGGCAAGCCGCCCATTTCCCGGCCGACTACATCTGTGAGGGGATCGACCAGACGCGTGGCTGGTTCTACTCGATGTTGGCGATCGGCACCGCGGCGTTCGATGCCGCGCCGTACCGACACGTGATCGTCAATGAACTGGTGCTCGACGCCTCCGGGTTGAAGATGTCGAAGTCGCGGGGCAACGCCGTGGAGCCCTGGTCGCTGATCGAGGAGCATGGTGCCGATGCGGCGCGGCTCTACCTGTTGCTGTCCAGTCAGGTCTGGCAGCCCAAGCGGTTCGATGCGGCGCAGATCGCCGACACCGCCGGGGGCTTCCTGGCCACCCTGCGGCACAGCTACCAGTTCTTTGCGCTCTACGCCGGCAGCGCCGAGGGTGCCCCCGCGGTGGCCGACCGCCCGCTCGTCGATCGCTGGGTGTTGGGCCGACTCGATGCGACCATCGGCGCCGTTCGGCACGCCCTCGAGCACTATGATGTCACCACCGCGATGCGGGCCCTGGTGGAGTTCGTCGATGGCGACCTCTCCAACTGGTATGTCCGACTCTCCAGGCCGCGGTTTTGGGCGGCCGACGGCGAGGCGGATACCGCGGCCGTGGCCACGCTGCAGGAGGCCTTGACGACGGTCGCCCGCCTGCTCGCGCCAGCGGCGCCGTTCGCGTCCGATTGGCTGCACCGTGCGCTGACGGGGGAATCGGTGCATCTTGCCCCCTTCCCCACGGCGGGGGAGCGGCTGGAACCGGCGCTCGACACCGCCATGGCGGCGGTCCGGACCCTGGCTCGGCTGGGCCGGTCGGCCCGTGAAGAGGCCGGGCTCCGGGTCCGCCAACCGCTCGCCACGATGCGCGTGGCGGTGCCGGCATCGGTGCGGGGTCCGGTCTTCGAGTCGTTGCTCGAACTGCTCGCCTCGGAGACCAACGTCAGGCGGATCGAGGTGGTCGACTCCGACGCCGACTTGGTGCGCCTGAAGGGGAAGGCGAACTTCCGCACCCTCGGCAAGCGCTATGGTGCCGAGGTCAAGGCGGTGGCGGCCTGGGTCGCGACCCTGTCGCCTGAGGCGCTGCGCCAGCTGGAGCGGGGTGAGGCCTTCGCGGGGAGCTATCGGGTCGAGCCGGAGGACGTCACCATTGTTCGCGAGGTGGTGACGGAGTGGCCGGTGGCGAGTGATGGTCCCTTCGTTGCCGCGCTCGACCCCGTGCTCACCCCCGAGCTGGCCTCGGCCGGCCTCGCCCGGGAGTTGGTCAATCGCATCCAGCGACTGCGCAAGGATGCGGGCTACGAGGTGACGACACGGATCGCCGTGTCGGTGGAGTGTGAGGGTCTCCTCCGGGAGGCGGCCCTCGAGCACCGTGATTGGATCGCCGGTGAGACGCTGGCGCTGCAGTTCATGGTCGGGGATGTCGTCCCCGAGCCGGACCGTCGGGAGACGATCCAGATCGATGATCATGCCGCCGCACTCGCGGTGCGGCGACTCGGAAATGGCCGGACTCCTTCCGGCCCAGCACAAGCGGACGGACCGTGAAGAAGACACAATTGAAGCATCTCGAGTCTCGACTCCTTGAAGAGCGCGCTCGGGTGATGAAGGAACTCGGCTACTACGACGAGCAGTTCAGCGCGACGCTGCAATCGTCCGATGGCGACCTGTCGTCGTACTCGTATCACATGGCGGATCAGGGGACCGATGCCATGGAGCGCGAGAAGTCGTTCCTGATGGCTTCGAAGGAGGGCCGCTACCTGTGGCACCTCAACGAGGCACTCCGTCGCCTCTACAACAGTCCGGCCACCTTCGGGACCTGCCATCAGTGCGGCGTCGCGATCGATTTCGAGCGGCTCGATGCCCTCCCACATGCCCGACTCTGCATCTCCTGCAAGGAGAAGGAAGAGGATGGCAAGCGCCGCTGAGCGGCGCCCGTTCTGGGTGTTGGTGGCGGTGACGGTCCTGCTCGACCGCGTCACCAAGATCCTGGCCGAATCGGCCCTCCTCGACGGGCCGATTGCCGTGGTGGGCGATACCGTGCGCTGGCAGCTGGTCTACAACCCGGGGGCCGCCTTCGGGCTCGGTGACCAACTGGGCAGTGTCTCCCGCTGGTTCTTCCTCGTCGTGGCCGCGGTGGCCGTGGTCCTGCTCCACCGGATGAGTCGCGATGCCGCGCCCCAGGACCGGCTGCGACAATGGGCCCTCGGCTTCGTGGCCGGCGGGGCAGCGGGCAATCTGATCGATCGGATCATCTCCCCTCGCGGCGTGGTGGACTTTGTCGATGTCGGGATCGGGATGACCCGCTGGCCGACCTTCAACGTGGCCGACATCGCGGTCTCCTGCGGTGCCGTGGCGTTGGCCATCTCGCTCTGGCTGGAAGATTCCAGGCGACGCGATCTCGACGCCTCCTGAACCGGCCGCTCCAGTGACCTTCACGGTTGCGACTGATGTCACCGAGCGGCTCGACCGCTTTCTCGCCGATCAGCTGGACCTCTCACGGACCCAGGCTGCCCGGCTCGTGGCGGCCGGCCGGGTCACGGTCGACGGCACCGCGGCCCGGGCCTCACGCCTGCTCACGCGCGGGGCATCGGTGGTGGTCGACTTCCCCCGCGACGAACCGCCGCGGACGCTGCTGCCCCATCCGATCGCACTGTCGATCGTCCATGAGGACGAGCACCTGGCGGTGATCGACAAGCCCGCCGGTCTCGTCGTGCACCCGGCGCCTGGACATTGGCACGACACCCTTGTCAACGCCCTGGTGGCGCGCGGGACCACCCTGTCGGGTGGGGCGGCCGGGCGTCCGGGCATCGTCCACCGCCTCGACCGGGACACCAGCGGGTTGATGATCGTCGCCAAGTCCGACCTCGCCCACCGGCGCCTCGGGGCGATGCTGGCCGCTCGCAAGGTTCGCCGGGCGTACGCCGCGCTCAGCTGGGGGCACCTCGAGGCGGATCGGACGATCGAGGCACCGATTGGCCGACATCAGCACGATCGCAAGCGGATGACCATCCGTGAGGATGGCCGGCTCGCCCGCACCGACGCCTACGTCATCGCCCGGTTGGGGACGGTCGATCTGCTGCGGCTCGAGCTGCACAGCGGTCGGACGCATCAGATCCGGGTGCACCTCGAGTCGATCGGTCACCCGGTCGTCGGCGACGCCGTCTACGGCGGCGGTGGCTTTCGGCGGATTTCCGGCGCGGGTCGGCGCGAGGCGCAGCGGCTGGAACAGCTGGCTCCCCGGCAGGCCCTCCACGCGGCAATGCTGGCATTCAGGCACCCGATCAGCGGGGAACCGATCCGGGTCAGCGCGGCGTGGCCGGAAGACCTCTGGCCCCTGCTGCAGGCCGCCCTGGGCGCCGACACTCCCTTGGGGAAGCGCCCGGAGGATCGAGAGGGCGCGCTGGTCGCCCTGGGGTTCCGTGACCGTGATGGCTGAGGCCGGGGCTGGCCGGGCCGGGCTGGTGGTACGGGTTGCGGGGACCCGGTGGGTGATGCCCTTTTCGGAGGTGATCGAGGTGCTCAGGCGCCCCCGGATGGCCAGGCTCCCGGGAATCACCCCCGCGGCGGTGGGGGTGATCAATCATCGGGGCCGGGTGTTGACCGTCACCGATCCGATCCGGGCCCTCGACCTGCCCGGACCGGGTGCCAGCGGCGGCGATGTGGTGGTCGTCGAGCGGGGTGGTCGGCGCTTCGGCGTGGTGGTTGACGGGGTGGTCGAACTCGCCGCGGACTCGCGGCTGGGGATGGATACATTGGACCTGGGCGCAGTGGCGGTGGCGGTCTTTGGTGAACCAAGCTGACGGAGGCATGGCGTGGCAAAACGAGTCTTGATTTGTGACGATGCGATCTTCATGCGGACGATGATCGCCGATATCCTCACCGATGCGGGGTATGAGGTCGTCGGTGAGGCCGGGAGTGGCCTGCAGGCCGTCGAGCAGTACAAGGCCGTGACGCCCGACCTGGTGACGATGGACATCGTCATGCCGGACATGGGGGGCATCGATGCGGTGAAGGCCATCATCGACGTCGACCCCGCCGCCCGGATCCTGATGTGCAGCGCGATGGGGCAGCAGCAACTGGTGGTCGAGGCGATCCAGGCGGGGGCCAAGGACTTCGTGGTGAAGCCGTTCCAGGCGGCCCGGGTCCTCGAAGCGGTCGAG
>JAHEFN010000153.1 GCA_024640185.1 Gemmatimonadota bacterium
GCCGACCCAGTCCATCGAGGCGAGGCAGAGCCCAACGGCCACCCAGCCCCAATGAATCGTCCGGAGCGACTCGAGGAAGGCACCGGTGTCATTGCCGTAGACCAGCAGGGCCACGTAGCCCAACAGGGAGATACCGACAAAGATTTCGAACCCACGACGGAGCGTCTTGGGAGTGAGGAGGCGGGCCATGGCCGGAGAAGCTACTGCCGATCGGCGGAGGGCGATAGCGGCCCAGACCGATGCGAGGCGCCCCCACACATCGGTCCCGCCAGGCCGTTCCCCACCCATCGGCCACGATTATCGTTCCCTCCGTGCAACACCCCGTGATCCGCCTCGTCAACGCCCGCCAGCACAACCTCAAGGGCATCACCGTCGACATCCCCAGGCGCAAGCTGGTGGTGGTGACCGGGCCATCGGGCAGCGGCAAGAGTTCGTTGGCGTTCGACACCCTCTATGCCGAGGGGCAACGCCGCTACATCGAGTCGCTGTCGACCTACGCCAAGCAGTTCCTCGAACGGATGCCGAAGCCGCTGGTGGATCGGCTGGAGGGCATCGCACCGGCGGTGGCCATCGAGCAGCGGGCGCCTGTGATGTCCTCACGTTCCACCGTCGGGACCGCCACCGAAGTCCATGATCTCTTGCGGCTGCTCTGGGCACGGGCCGGCGTCCAGCATTGTGTCGCCTGCGAGGCCGAGGTCAACCGTGACACACCACAGAGCGCCACCGATGCAATCCTGGCCGGCGGCGGCTCCGTCGAGATCGCCTTCCCGCTGCCGGCGGTCGCGCGCAGCTCGCGCGCGGCCGTGATCGACAACCTCCGGGCCCTCGGGTTTGTGCGGATCCGGATCGGCGACCAGGTCCATCGGCTCGATGAGCTCCCCGACCGCGTCTCCCTCGAGGAGGACCGGGATGTCGTCGTGCTCGTCGACCGGCTCCGCGCCGAGCCGGCACAGGCGGGACGCCTCGCCGAGGCGGTCGCCACCGCCTTTGCCGAGGGCGAGGGCATCGCGCTGGCCATCGGCGAGACGGCCGTCCTGCGATTCACGGAATTTCCGGCGTGCAGTGCCTGTGACACGGTCGCCCCGACGATCACCCCGGGGCTCTTTTCCTTCAACAATCCTCGGGGCGCCTGTCCGCTCTGCAACGGCTTCGGGGCCGTGCTCGAATACGACGAATCACTGATCATCCCCGACCCCGGTCGCTCGGTCCGCGAGGGCGCGATCGATCCATGGACCAAGCCCCGGTACACCAAGCAGCGCGCCCTGCTGGTCGCCACCCTGGAGGCGATCGGCGGCGACCCCGACACCCCATGGCAGGACCTCGCGGCTGACGCGCAAGAGATGCTGTTGCGCGGCAAGACCGGCAAGTTCCTGGGAATCTTCCCCTTCCTCGCTCGGCTCGAGCGGAAGCGGTACAAGCAGTACATCCGGGTCTTCCTGCGGCAGTACCAGCTCGCCAAGCGCTGCCCCGACTGCGACGGTGCCCGGCTCCGCCCCGAGGTCCTTGCCGTCCAGATCGCCGGTGCGTCGATCGCCGACGCGACCGCCCGGTCGATCGAGGACCTCTGGGAGTGGCTGGGTGACCTCGATCTTGGTCCGGCCGCCCGTCGGGTGGCCGACCTGATCCTCGAGCAACTCGAGGGGCGCGTGGGCTATCTCCGCGACGTCGGGCTCGGCTACCTGACCCTGGATCGCCAGACCCGGACCCTGTCGGGCGGCGAGGCCCAGCGCATCGCCCTCGCCAACGCCCTCGGTTCGCGGCTGGTGGACGCCCTCTATGTCCTCGACGAACCCTCGATCGGATTGCATCCCCGGGATACCGATCGGCTGCTCTCCCTGCTCCGCCGGCTGCGGGACCTCGGCAATACCGTGGTGGTGGTGGAGCACGACCTCACCGCCATCGCCGAGGCCGACTGGATGCTCGAACTCGGCCCCGGTGCCGGCGAACATGGTGGCGAACTGGTCCATGCCGGGCCGGTGAGCGAGGCGACCGACACCTTGACGGCCAAGTACCTCACCGACCGGAAGCGCATCGGCGTGCCGAGCCTCCGGCGACCGGTCGATGGCGCCGCCCTCGAGCTCCGGGGCGCCCGGCTGCACAACCTCAAGAACATCGACGTACGAATCCCACTCGGCACCATGACGGCGATCACTGGTGTCTCCGGGTCCGGCAAGAGCACCTTGGCCCACGACATCCTGATGCCACATCTCGATCGGCGGCTGCTCGGTGAGGATTCCACCAAGCGGTACCTCGGTGAAGTGGTCGGTGAGGTGGCGTCGCTCGAAGGATGGCAGCGGCTCACGGCCGCCGTCGTGATCGACCAGGCCCCCATCGGGCGCACACCGCGATCGAACCCGGTGACCTACGTGAAGGCGTTCGCCGAGATCCGCGAGCTCTTCGCCAGGCAGCCACTCGCCATCGAACGGAAGTACACCCCGGGCACCTTCTCCTTCAACACCGCCGGCGGCCGCTGCCCAGCGTGTGAGGGAGCCGGCCAGATCCAGGTCGAGATGGTCTTCCTCGCCGACGTCTACGTCCCGTGCGAGGTCTGCAATGGCTCCCGCTACGCCCGTGAGGTGCTCGACGTCCGGATCATGGGGGTGACCATCGCCGAGGTCCTCGCATGGTCGGTTGATGAGGCCATCAACCGCTTTCGTCACCAGCCGAAGCTCGGTGCGGCGCTCTGGCAGTTGCAGCAGGTCGGCCTCGGCTACCTCAGGCTTGGGCAACCGGCGACCACCCTCTCCGGCGGCGAGGCCCAGCGGCTCAAGATCGCCCGCGAACTGATCGGCGCACAGAAGCGGAAGGGGCGCAAGCTCTACCTGCTCGACGAGCCGACCACCGGGCTGCACCTCGACGACGTCCGCACCCTCATCGGGGTGCTCGACCGGTTGGTCGAGGCGGGACACACGGTGGTGGTGATCGAACACCACACCGACGTGATCAAACGCGCCGACTGGGTCATCGACCTCGGCCCGGAGGGCGGGCCGGGCGGTGGAGAGGTGGTGGTGATGGGGACTCCGGAAACGGTGGCCGCCGAACCCCGGAGTCACACCGGACGGTACCTCCGCGAGGCGCTGGGGCCATGACCGACGACTCGGCTCAGGCGTTGGCCAGCAACAGCTCCCACGCGGCGCGCACGTCGTCCGGACCGGTGCGGAACGCCCCGATCGCCAGGCGGATGGCGTAGACACCATCGAGGGTGGTGTGGGTCAGGAAGACCCGGCCCGAGGCATTGACTCGCGCCAACAGGGCACGGTTGTGCTCCGCCAACGCCGCCTCGTCGCCCACCAGCTCCGGCGGCAGGTGCCGGAAGCAAACCAACCCCAACGGCACCGGGGCGAGTCGCTGCCACGCGGGTTCGGCATCGACCCAGCCGGCGAAGGTCTGGGCCATCTCGAGGTGTCCCCGAAGGAGGGCCCGCAGTCCCTCCGCGCCATAGCTGCGCAACACAAACCAGAGCTTCAGCGCCCGAAAACGGCGCCCCATCGCAATGCCCCAGTCGCGGTAGTTGACGACCGACGCATCGTGGTCGGTGCGCAGGTACTCCGGGGTGGCGCTGCAGGTACGCAGCAGCGCCTCGACATCGCGGACGTAGTAGGCACTGCAGTCGAAGGACGTCATCAGCCACTTGTGCGGGTTGGTGACGTACGAGTCGGCCAGCTCGACGCCGTCGAGCAGTGGTCGGAGTTCGGGGAGGATCGCCCCGGTTCCGCCGTAGGCGGCGTCGACATGATACCAGGCGCCCGCCGCGCGTGCCGCTTCACCGATCGGCCGCAGCGGATCGCACGCCGTGGACGAGGTCGTGCCCATCGTGGCGACGACGATCCCCGGCACGAGACCGCGGGCCCGATCCTCTGTCATCGCCCTGGCCAGCTCGTCGGCGCACATCGCCAAGTCGGCATCCACCGGGATCACCCGTTGGTGCTCGGCCGGGATACCGGCAAGCCGGGCTGCCTTGGCCACGCTGGAGTGAGCCTCACGTGACCAGTAGGCCACCATCCGATCGGCGGAGGGTCCGTGCCGCTCCCTGGCCGTCAGGAAGGCCACCAGGGTCGCCGTCGAGGCGGTGTCCTGGATCGAGCCGGTGAAATGGTCGGGAAGGTCGAGCAATTGGCGCAGCCACTCCATCACGACCTGCTCGAGCTCGGTGGCCGCTGGAGAGGTGATCCAGCTCATGCACTGCGCCCCGAGCCCGGCGGCGAGCATCTCGCCGAGGACAGCGGGTGGCGAGGCGTTGGAAGGGAAATAGGCAAACCACCCCGGATGACCCCAATGCGTCATCCCGGGGAGAATCAGGCGATCGACGTCGGCCATGATGGCCGAGAAGGGCTCGCCGGCCTCCGGTGCCGTGGTCGGCAGGGCCCTGCGGATCTCACCGGGCTCGACATCGGGCACCACGCGGTGCGCACCGAGGTCGTCCCAGTAGTCGGCAATCCAATCGACGACCTCGTGGGCATGTCGTCGGAACTCCTCAGGCAGCATCACAACCCTCCGGTCGGCGCGTGACCGAGCAAGGCACTCCAACGGGGGAAAAGAAAACGGGCCGCCCGTGATGGGGCGACCCGTTGCCGACCGACCCGAGCCGCGATCGGTCTACTTCTCTTCCTTGAACTGCACGTGACGCTTGAGCATCGGATCGTACTTCCTGAGCTCCATCCGCGCAGGGGTCTTCTTGGGGTTCTTCGTGGTGACGTACATGTAGGCGCTCTCGGTGCTCCGGAGCTTGACCTGAATGCGACCCTTCTTGGCCATGGTCGAATCTCCTCTGGGTTACCAGGACGCCTTGCGGACGCCGGGGATCTTGCCCTCGAGCGCCATGTCACGGAATGCAATCCGCGACAGCCCGAACCGACGAACGAAGCCCCGCGGCCGACCGCTCAACTGGCAGCGATTGCGGACCCGGGTTGGGGAGGCGTTGCGCGGGATGGCCTGCAGCTTCCGCATCGCCTGTTCCTTGTCGACGGGGCCAGCCTGAAGGTCGCTGATGATCGCCTTGAGGCGCTTGCGCTCCTCGTTCCACTTGGCGGCCAGCTTCTTCCGCTTCTCGTTTCGGACCACCGAACTCGTCTTCGCCATCGTTATCCCTGTTCCCGCGCGGTCTCCCCGCACACTCGAGAGGCAGGCCACCCCGGTAGTTCCTGGGCGGCCGGTGATCCTCGTCAGCCCCCAAAGATGGCCACTCCTACTTCGGAAGGGAAGGGTCAGGGATTGGTGGGCTCCGGGAGCTCGGTGACCACCAGTTCGCCGGTGGCAACCCGGTAGCGGGTCAGGTAGCCGTCGGACGCTCCCGCCGCGGTCAGCTCGACCGCCGCGATGAGGGGGTCGAAGTCGGCCCGCCCGAAGAACCGTCCGGTCGCCCAGACGGTCCCATCGAGATCGAGGGCCACCCCATTGCCGATCGAGAGGTTGGCGTCGCCGGCGACGACCCCCCCGAGGGGAGTCACCCAGGCCAGGCCGAGCCCCGGTGCGTAGGCGGCCACGAAGGCATCCCCCGCCCCGCTGGTCCCCCTGGCCGTCAGGACGGTGGCCCCGCCACCAGGGGCGAAATCGACCGACCCCTGGAACCAGCCGGTCACGACCACGACCCCACCGCCATTGCTGGCGATGGCCCGGATCCCCTCGCTGCCGGTGCCACCCCAGGCATCGGCGACCCCTGCCCAGGCACCGGTGTCGAGGTCGTACCGGGCGAGGAAGAGGTCGGCGCCACCCCGGGAGACCACCAGCACCGCACCGGCGCCCGGATCGAGGTCGGCGGTGCCTTCGAACGTGCCAGCGACGGTCACGCCCGAGCCATCGATGGCCAACGCGGTGGCGCGGTCCTCGGCGGATCCGCCGAAGCGACTCGCCCACCGGAGGCCGAAGAAGGTCGAGTACTGGGCGAGGGTGCCGTCGGTCCCGCCGCTGCTGACCAGGACCACCGGGGCGAGTGGCGAGCCGAAGGTGGCCGTCTGCTGCATCGAGCCCGCCACCGTGATCTGACCGTCGTCGGAGATCACCACATCCTCGAAGAGCTCATCGCCCAGCCCACCGGCCTGGACGCGATCGAGGAAGCTGCCATCGGCACCAAAGCGGGCCAGGAAG
>JAHEFN010000154.1 GCA_024640185.1 Gemmatimonadota bacterium
GCCACCGCAGGGTGACCCGACCGAGCGGTGCCTGGGGCTGATTGGCCTCGCATTGCGGAGTGGGCGGCTGGCGATCGGCGTCGATGCGACCCGAGCCGGCCTGCAGCGGGGTGGTGTGCAGGCGGTGGTGCTCGCGGCGGATGCCTCGCCGAGAGCGGTGGAGAAGGTGGTTCGGTTGGCGAGGGGCACCGGGACACCCGTGTTGCCAGGGCCGACCGCGGATCGCATCGGTCAGCGCCTTGGGCGCCCACCGGTGATGGCAGTTGGTGTACGGGATCGCGGGCTTGCGGCCGGTCTGGCGGCAATCGCGGCATCTCGGGACGGAGCCTGACGGAGGAGTTGAGTGGTCAAGACGAGAGTGCACGACCTCGCTTCAGAATTCGGTATCCCCTCGGAACAGCTCCTGGGGATGCTGCGCGAGATGAACATCTTCGTGCGCAGTCACCTTTCGGCCCTCGAGCCAGATCAGGTGTCGGCCGTCCGTGTGCGTTGGGAGCGCGAGAAGCGCAAGAACGCTGAAGCCGAGAAGCCGAAGAAGGGGCGCCGTCGCAAGGCAACGCCCGAGCCCGAGGCACCGGTCGCCGAGGCGAAGCCGGTCCGGCGGCGGCGGACGGCGGCCGAAGTGGCACGGCAGGAGGCCGAGGCGAGCGCCGAGGCGGAAGCCGAAGCCGAACTCGCTGCGAAGGCCGAGGCGTTCGAGCTCGACACCACCCAGCTGGCCAAGTCCGAGCCGAAACTCTCACTCGAGGAGCGGGCGCGCCTGCTCTTCAAGGATCTTCCGGAGACGGCCGCCGAGGCCGCCCAGGCTGCTGCACAGGCCGCCGAGGCGGCCCAGGCTGCCGCCGAGGCTGCTCCAGCCGCCGAGGGTGACGCTCCGGCGCCTGCCGCCCCCGATGGGGCGGCCGCTGCCACGGGCGAGACGCCTCCGCCAGCTGCGGTGGCGCCTGCCGCGCCGGCCAGCCCCGCCAAGAAGCCGGTCAAGAAGCCGTTCATTCCGCCCCGGGTGAAGCGCCCGCCTGCCGGTTCTCCGCCTCGTGGTCCGCGGCCGAAGCCGGTCTTTTCCTCGAGCGCACCGGTTGCCCCACGCACCTCGGCGCCGAGCGGCGGCGGACCGCGCCAGTTCGGCCCCGATGCCGCGCCCGGTGGCGGTCGTCGCAAGGGTGGCAAGAAGGGACGCCGGGGTTCCGTCGATCGTGATGCCGTGCAGGCCAACATCGAGCGGACCCTCGCGGGGATGAAGGGCAGCAGTGGTGGTGGTCGCAAGCGGGGCCGTTCAGATGAGCCCAGCTACCGCGAGATCATCGCATCGCGTCATGCCGAGGAGAAGGAGCGCGAGAAGACCCGGATTCGCGTCAACGAGTTCGTCTCGGTGAGCGAGCTGGCGGACCTGATGAAGATCCCCGCCAACCAGATCGTCGCGTTCGCGTTCAAGGAACTCGGCTTGATGGTGACCGTGAACCAGCGACTCGACTTCGACCAGATCGAGCTGATCGCCTCGGAGTTCGGCTTCGAAGCGGTGCGCGAGGAGGAGTACAAGACCGAGGTCACGACCACGACCGAGGACCTGGAGGAGGAACTCCGGCCGCGGTCCCCGGTGGTCACGATCATGGGACATGTCGACCACGGCAAGACGTCGCTCCTCGATCACATCCGCAAGGCGAACATCGTCGCGGGCGAGGCCGGCGGCATCACCCAGCACATCGGCGCCTATCACGTCCAGTTGCCGGGCGGCAAGGCGATGACCTTTCTCGACACACCGGGTCACCAGGCGTTCACGGCGATGCGTGCGCGTGGTGCGCAGGTGACCGACCTCGTCGTGCTGGTGGTCGCGGCTGATGACCAGGTGATGCCCCAGACGATCGAGGCGATTTCGCACGCCAAGAACGCCGGCGTCCCGATGGTCGTGGCGATCAACAAGATCGACCTCCCGGCGGCCGACGTGATGAAGGTGAAGCAGGGACTGCTCCAGCATGAGGTGGTGCTCGAGGAGTTCGGCGGCCAGGTCCTCCACAGCCCGATCTCGGCGAAGACCGGCAAGGGGGTGTCCGAATTGCTCGAACAGGTGCTGCTCCAGGCCGAGGTGCTCGAGCTGCGGGCCAATCCCGACGCCGAGGCGAGTGGCACGGTCCTCGAGGCGACGCTGGATGCGGGCAAGGGCGCCTTGGCCACCGTGCTGGTGCAACGCGGCACCCTCCGTGTCGGCGACAACTTCATCTGCGGCAAGTTCTCGGGACGCGTTCGCGCCCTCTTCGATGAACGGGGCAAGACCGTCAAGGAGGCCGGGCCATCGATCCCGGTCCAGATCCTGGGCTTCGAGGGCGTGCCGTCCGCCGGCGACACCTTCGCGGTGGCCGATGCGGCCGAGGCCCGCAACATCGCCCAGGTGCGCCAGCGTCTCGAACGCGAGGCGCAGAATCGACGGTCGGCTCGCGGCGGCACCCTCGAGGACATCTCGAGGGCGCTCAAGGAAGGCGAGATCTCGCAGCTGCCGATCATCATCAAGGCCGACCAGGGTGGTCCGGCCGAGGCCCTCGCCGATGCCTTGGCACAGCTGGGCACCGACGAGGTCCGGGTCGACATCGTGCACCGTGGTGTGGGTCAGATCAGCGAGAGCGACATCCTGCTCGCGAAGGCCTCCGGGGCGATCATCATCGGCTTCCACGTCCGGCCGGACGCCAACGCCCGCAGCGCGGCCGAGCGCGAAGGCGTCGACGTGCGGACCTACCGGATCATCTACGAGGCCGTGGCCGACGTGCGCAACGCCCTCGAGGGACTCCTCAAGCCCGAGGAGAAGGAGACCATCGTCGGCGAGGCAGAGGTGCTCGAGCTCTTCAAGGTCTCGAAGGTGGGCACCATCGCCGGTTGCATCGTCCGCAGCGGCACGATGCAGCGGAACGCCAAGGCTCGCGTGGTCCGAGATGGTGTGGCGGTCTACACCGGTCAGTTCGGATCGCTGAAGCGGTTCAAGGATGACGTCAAGGAAGTGCGCGAGGGCCTGGAGTGTGGCATTGCCGTCGAGAACTTCAACGACGTCAAGGTCGGTGATCGGATCGAGTCGTACACCCTCGAAGAGGTCAAGCGGACCCTCGCCGCCTCGGCGGCGCAGCAGGGCTGAGCGATGGCCGGACGTGGCCCATCGCGGCGGCCGGAACAGGTGGCCGAGGCAATCCGGGCGATCCTGGCCGAGGCCCTGCTTCGGGGTGAGGTGCGCGATCCTCGCGTGGGTTTGGTGACCATCTCCTCGGTCGAGGTCACCCGCGACCTGTCGGTTGCCAAGGTGATGGTGGCACCGCACGGCGACAGCGAAGAGGAGCTGGAGGCGGCGGTCGAGGGGCTCACGAGTGCGGCGGGCTACCTGCGGCGCATGGTGGCCCAGCAGTTGACGACCCGCTCGGTGCCCGAGTTGCGGTTCGTGCGGGACAGAGGCCTCGAGCATGCCCGGCGGATCGGCGAACTGCTCGAGAGCCTCAAGCGGGGAGAGGACGTCTCCTGACCGGGGGACTGCTCATTGACAAGCCGGCAGGATGGACCTCGCACGACGTGGTGGCGGTGGTCCGGCGGCAACTCGGCATCCGTGCGGTCGGCCATGCCGGGACACTCGATCCGTTTGCCACGGGGCTCCTCGTGGTCCTGACCGGTCGGGCGACCCGTCTGGCGCGTTTCATCGAGTCGGCCCGCAAGGCGTACCAGGCGGTGATCGAGTTCGGGCGCGCCACCGACACCGAGGACAGTACCGGCCGCGTGACGGCGGAACGGGTCCCCGAGGTGTGGCCCGACCGCGATCGGCTCGATGCGGCACTCGCCGCGCTGACCGGGGTGATCCACCAGCGGCCACCGGCCTACTCGGCCAAGCATGTGGCTGGGGTCCGCAGTTATGCGTTGGCCCGCGCGGGGCGGGCGGTGGAGCTCCCGGAGGTGGCGGTGACAGTGCATCGGCTGGAGGTGACCGGATGGGACGCCCCGCGGTTGACCATCGAGGCCGAGGTCGGCAAGGGGACCTATCTCCGTTCGCTCGCCCGCGACCTCGGTGAGGCCGTGGGACTCCCGGCGCACTGCGCGGCGTTGCGGCGAACGGCCATCGGGCCCTTTGCGGTGTCCGATGCGATGGCACCGACCCTGGTGACGCCCGAGTCGGTCCGACCGGCCGCCGCCATGGTGGCGCACTTGCATCAGCAGTCGGTCGATGTGGCCGCCGTGAGGGAACTCGGCTTCGGGCGGCGGGTGCCGCGGGTCGGCGATGGCGACGGCCCGGCGGCGTTGGTGGCAGCAGGCGATGGCCGCCTGGTCGCCGTGGCCGAAGCGACCGAGGACGGATGGTGGCAGCCGATCGTGGTGCTGGAGCCAGCGGCGTGACGCCGCTCGCTCCGCCGGAAGCCGGCAGCGTGGTGACGGTGGGCACCTTCGATGGGGTGCACCTGGGCCATCGGGCGGTGCTCGACGAGATCGCGCAGCGGGCGAGGGTGGCAGGGCGGGCCAGCGTGTTGGTGACCTTCGAGCCACATCCGCTGGCCGTGGTGAATCCCGCCGCCGCTCCACCGCGCCTGACCACGGCGGGTGAGCGACTCGAGGCCCTCGCCACCTGCGCCTTGGACCGGGTCAGGGTGCTGCGATTCGATCGCGCGATGGCGGCGATGGAACCGACGGCGTTCGTCGAGGAGATCCTGCTGGCGCAGTGCGGGATGCGGGAGCTGGTGATCGGGCACGATCACGGCTTCGGGCGGGGACGACAGGGGGATGTCGAGACCTTGCGACGTCTCGGCCACGCCCGGGGATTCGCGGTCGACGTCGTCGGTGCCGTGGCCAGTGCCTCGGGGCAGCAGGTGTCGAGTTCGATCATCCGGCGGCTGATTGCCGGTGGTGATCTCGATGGGGCGGCCCCACTGCTCGGCCGGCGCTACTCGGTCTCGGCGCCGGTGGTGCGTGGTGAGGGCCGCGGCAGGACGATCGGGTTTCCGACGCTCAATCTCGGGATCCCGGCGGAGAAGTTGTTGCCGCCAGATGGGGTCTGGGTGGTGATGGTCGAGACCGCCCGTGGCCGCTTCGGCGGGATGATGAACCAGGGACACCGGCCCACCTTCGGTGATGGCCGGCGTCTGTTGGAAGCGCACCTCTTCGATTTCGAGGGGGAGCTGTACCACCGTTCGGTTCGGGTGACCTGGTTGTCGCCCCTGCGGGCGACCCGCCACTTTGCGTCCGTGGCGGAACTCCAGCAGCAGCTGGAACATGATGGGGAATGCGCCCGGGCCATGCTGGCCCTGGCATCCGAAGACCTTGACGCGCCGCTCACGGCGCCCGAGTGACGATGTTCGCTTCGATTCGCAACCGCGTCCTGTTGATCCTTGGCCTCGTGGCCCTGTCGATCTTCTATCTCTTCCCGCGCGACCAGCTTGTCCGCGAGCAGGGTCCTGATGGTGTCATGCGTGACACGGTCATGAACCGCCTGCCGCTCAAGCTCGGGCTCGACCTGCAGGGGGGGATGCATATCGCCCTCGAGCTCGACGAGTCCGAACAGGTCTCCGCCAACCCGGAAGAGGACATCAACCTCGCCCTCACGGTGTTGCGCAAGCGCGTCGACGAATTCGGGGTCGCCGAGCCGGTGATCCAGAAGGTCGGCGATGACCGCATCGTCGTCGAGCTGGCCGGGATTCGTGATCCGGCCCGGGCCAAGGAGATCGTCGCCAAGGCCGCCAAGCTCGAGTTCCGGATCACCGACATGTCGGGTGCCCTCGAGGCGGCCCTGCCGTCGATGGACCGGGTCCTCAACCAACTCGGTGTCCGGAGCGAGGCACCCGACAGTCCGGTGACGTCCCAGCTCGATGCCCTCCTCGCGGGAACCGACACCGCCACAGCCGACGCCGTGCCGGCGGCCGACACCGCCGCCTCGGCCGCGGGTGGACCGATCCTGCAGACGCTGATCCAGCCGGCGGCGGTCTATGGCTACAGCTACAACACCGGACCGATGCCCGGGCAGTTCGCGGTGCTCGAGACCGCCTGGGTGCGGGTCGACTCGATGCTTCGCATCCCCGACGTGGCCCGTCTGCTCAACCGGAACGTCGAGTTTCGCTGGGCCG
>JAHEFN010000155.1 GCA_024640185.1 Gemmatimonadota bacterium
TCATCGACGAGATGCACACCCTGGTCGGGGCTGGCAACGCCGAGGGATCTGTCGATGCCTCGAACCTCCTCAAGCCGGCACTGGCCCGGGGAGAGCTGCACGTCGTCGGTGCCACCACCCTCGACGAGTACCGCAAGCACGTCGAGAAGGATCCCGCCCTCGAGCGCCGATTCCAACCGGTCCATGTCGGCGAACCGAGTGTCGAGGACACCATCGCGATCCTGCGCGGCCTGAAGAAGAAGTATGAGGTCCATCACGGTGTGCGGATCACCGACGATGCGCTGGTCGCTGCGGCAACTCTTTCCGAACGCTACATCGGCGATCGCTTCCTTCCGGACAAGGCGATCGACCTCATGGACGAGGCCGCCGCCCGGATGCGCATCGAGATCGACTCCCTGCCGCAGGAAATCGACGAGGTCGAGCGCCGGGTCCTGCAGCTCGAGATCGAGCGTCAGTCCCTCCTGCGCGAGAAGAACAAGGCCGCGGTCGAGCGTCGCACGGCACTCGAGGTGGAGATGTCGGAGCTCAAGGAGAAGAGCGCCGGGATGAAGGCGCAGTGGCAGAACGAGAAGGGGGCCATCGAGGCCATCCAGTCGCGCAAGGCCGAGGTGGAACAGCTGCGGACCGAGGTCGATCAGGTGACCCGGGCCGGGGACCTGCAGCGCGCGGCGGAGCTTCGCTTCGGCCGCATCCCCGAGTTGGAGCTCGAGATCGCTGCTGCCGAGAAGGCCCTCCATGTGGCCCAAGACGGCAAGCGCTACCTGCGCGAGGAAGTCGATGCCGAGGACATTGCCTCGGTCGTGGCCAAGTGGACCGGGATTCCGGTCACCAGGATGCTGGAATCGGAACGCGAACGCCTCACCCATCTCGAGGAGGAACTGGGACGCCGGGTGGTCGGCCAGGGGGAGGCGCTCGGGGCAGTGGCGAATGCCGTGCGGCGTTCCCGTGCCGGGCTGCAGGACAGCAACCGACCCACCGGGTCGTTCATCTTCCTCGGCCCGACCGGGGTCGGCAAGACCGAGACGGCGCGGACCCTCGCCGCCTTCCTCTTCGACGATGAGCGCGCCCTGGTACGGCTCGACATGTCGGAGTACATGGAGAAGCATGCGGTGTCACGGATGATCGGGGCGCCTCCCGGGTATGTCGGGTACGATGAGGGTGGCCAGCTTACCGAGGCGATCCGCAGGCGTCCGTACGCGGTGATCCTGCTCGACGAGATCGAGAAGGCCCATCCCGATGTCTTCAACCTGCTGCTGCAGGTCCTCGACGACGGGCGCCTCACCGATTCCCAGGGTCGGGTCGTCGACTTCCGCAATACGGTCGTGATCATGACCAGCAACCTCGGCTCCCAGCACATCCTGGCCGCCAAGAGCCTCGACCCCGTGGAGTGGCTCCAGGTGGAGGGCGAGGTGCTCGGGGCCTTGCGGGCCCACTTCCGGCCGGAGTTCCTCAACCGGGTCGACGATGTGGTGGTCTTCCGACCGCTCTCGCGTGAGGACATCGACGGCATCGTCGCCATCCAGCTCGGCCGGTTGCGGCAGATGGTCGCCGCCAAGGGATTGGTGCTCGACGTGACACCGGCGGCGATGCAGTGGATCTCCGAGGCCGGCTACGACCCGATGTACGGTGCCCGACCGCTCAAGCGCGTGTTGCAGCGCGAGGTCCAGAACCCCATCGCGATGTCGCTGCTCGAGGGAGACTACGGGGAGGGCGACACCATTCGCGTCGACGCCGCCGATGGGGCGCTGCAGTTCAGTCACAGCTCGGCGCCGTGAGCGGTCCCCCGGTGGCGGGGGCGGATCATCAGGGGATCGGCTCCGCGCTGGTGGAAGCCGAACGGGCGGCCGCGATCGGTGAAGTGCCGGTCGGGGCGGTGCTGGTCGTCGGGGGGCGCGTGGTGGCGGCCGCCCACAATGAGACGGTGAAGCGGGGTGATCCCACCGCCCACGCCGAAGTGGTGCTCATCCAGCGCGCCCTCGGCACCATGGCGACTGACCGCCTGTCCGATGCCACCCTCTATGTGACCCTCGAGCCCTGTGCACAGTGTGCCGGGGCGATCGTGCTGGCCAAGGTGGGTCGGGTGGTCTTCGGGGCGTGGGATGCGAAGGCCGGCATGGCGGGCTCGCTGCACGACCTGCTCCGCCACCCTCGACTCAATCACCAACCCGAGGTCCTCGGTGGCGTGCGAGCGGAGGAATGCGGCGGCCTGTTGCAGGCGTTCTTCAAGGCACGGCGCTGAGCGTTCGCGCCGTCGCGTGATCGGGCTAGATTCGGGCATACTCCAGCCGGCGAGGCCCGATGCGCCCACCCCCTCTTCGCTCCATGCTTGTGGTGACCCTCACCCTGCTGACCGGCGTCCTCCCGGCACAGGGCCGCTGGGCCGCCGTGGCCGACAGCTCGCCCTTCCGACCGCTCGCCCTTCCGGCCCCGACGACCGCACGCCTCGCGACCGGCGAGCCGGGCGCGGGGTACTGGCAGCAGCGGGTGGACTATCGGATCCGCGCCACGCTCGACCCGGTCAGTCACGAGGTGCGTGGTACGGAGACGATCCACTACAGCAACAACTCGCCCGATGAACTGTCGGTGCTCTGGCTTCACGTCGAGCAGAACATCTGCGAGCCCGGCTCGCTGACCGACCGGCTCAATCAACCCCCGTTGGTCTTCCTCGGGTCAGCCTTCGACTTCTCCTGTCAGGGCTTCCGGGGTGGTGGCACGATGGAGTCGCTCACCATCGGCGGGGTGAGCCCGACCAAGACGCGCTTCGGTACGACCCTGCGGGTGGACCTCCCCGAGCCATTGGCGGCTGGTGCGGCCGTGGATCTCGAGATCGCCTGGCGCTTCGTGGTGCCGCCCTCCGGTGCCGCCCGGATGGGCCGCGATGGTGACCTGCACGAGGTGGCACAGTGGTATCCCCGCGTGGCGGTCTACGACGACGTGCGGGGCTGGAACCACGAGCCGTACATCGGGGCAGGGGAGTTCTACCTCGAGTATGGCCGGTTCGATGTCGAGCTCACCGTCCCGGCCAGTTGGATCGTCGCGGCCACCGGTACGCTCCAGAATCCCGCCGAGGTCCTCACCGCCGAGCAGCGCCGTCGCCTTGTCCGCGCCCTGGACTCGGAGGAGCCCGTCGCCATCATCACCAAGGAGGAGGCCGCGGTTGCCGACCGGCACCGGCCACGAACGGACGGCACGATGACCTGGCGGTTCGTGGCGGACAGCGTCCGGGACTTCGCCTTTGCAGCCGGCCCAGGGCTCCGCTGGGATGCCTCCGGCTACGACGGGATCCTGATCGAGTCCCTCTACCGACCGGCGGCCACCAAGTGGGAAGAGGCCAATCGGATGTCGCGGGCCTCGATCAAGCACTTCTCGGAAAAGTGGTACCGCTATCCGTATGCCCATGCGACCACCGTCGAGGGCCCGGTCGAGGGGATGGAATACCCCATGCTGACCTTCGTGCCCGACTCCCCGACCCGGGAAGACATGCACTGGGTCCTTCATCACGAGTTCGGCCACCAGTGGTTCCCGATGGTGGTGGGCTCGAATGAGCGGCTCTACCCGTGGATGGACGAGGGGTTCAACACCTTCATCGACCTTGAGGGCGTCGCGGAGTACTTCGCCGGCACGGCCTATGGCGACACCATCACGGTCCATCCGCTTCGGCTCTACCCCGATCATGCACTGCCGGGATCGGAGCAGCCGATGATCAACCGGCCGGTGGAGGTTCGCGACCTCTTCTGGGGGGCCTATCAAAAGCCCGCCCTGATGCTCTCGTTGCTGCGCGACGAGGTGATGGGGCGGGAACGCTTCGAGGATGCCTTCACCGCCTACATCGAGGCCTGGGCCTTCCGGCACCCGACCCCGACCGACTTCTTCCGGGTGATGGCCAGTCGCTCGGGCATGGACCTCGACTGGTTCTGGCGGGCCTGGGTGATGACCACCTCGCGACTCGATCAGGCGGTGACGGGGATTGCGCAGGCGGACAACATCTCGGTCGTGACCCTCGAGAGTCGGGGCACGATGGTCATGCCGGTCACCCTGGCGATCCGCTATGCCGACGGCGACGTCGTGCAGGTCAGGCTGCCGGTCGAGATGTGGAACCTCGGTGACACCTTCCTGTGGCGATCGGAAGCGGGACGCCGGGTGGTCGCCGTGACCATCGACCCCGACCACCGGTTGCCCGACATCGATCGCACCAACAATCGCTGGCCCCGGTGATCCACCTCGGCTCGCCCCCCCGCTCCCCGGGAGTTTCGATGAGATTCCGCCTCTCGCTCTGCCTCGTCCTCGCCCTGCCTGCCGCCATCGCGGCGCAGGAGGGGGCGCTCCCGCCAGATCTCGATGCCTTCGTCGAGGGCGTCATGGCCGACCATGGGGTGCCGGGGCTCGCGCTCGCGGTGGTCCGGGGTGGCGAGGTGCTGGTGGCCAAGGGGTACGGGGTGCGAACGCTCGGGCGCCCCGAGCGCGTCGATGAGCACACCCTGTTCGGGATTGCCTCCAACACCAAGGCGTTCACCGCCACCGCGCTTGCCCTGTTGGTGGAGGAGAAGCGGATCGCCTGGGAGGACCTGGTCATCGACCACCTGCCGTGGTTCCGGATGAGTGACCCGTGGGTCACCTCTCAGCTCACGGTCCGCGACCTCCTGGTGCATCGGAGTGGCCTGGGACTCGGCGCCGGCGATCTCCTCTTCTGGCCGACGACCACCTTCACTCGCCGCGAGGTCGTCGAACGGATCGCCCATGTGCCGCTCGCCACGTCGTTTCGCTCGGCGTACGCCTATGACAACGTGCTCTACACCGTCGCGGGGCAGTTGATCGAGGAGGTCACCGGTCAGACGTGGGAGGCGTTCGTCCAGCAGCGGATCCTCGATCCGGTCGGGATGGCCGACGCGAGGATCCGCCAGCCCGGCCTCGAACGGCTCCCCAACATCTCCTCGACCCACGCGGAGGTCGAGGGCACCATGCAATTGGTGACCCCGTTCACGATTGGCAACACCAACCCGGCCGGGGGGATCAACGCCAGCGCCACCGACATGGCAAGGTGGCTCCGGGTCCAGCTCGATTCCGGGCGGGTGAGCGCCAGCGAGCGACTCTTCTCTCCCGCGACCACGGCCGAACTGTGGGAGCTGGTCACTCCGATGCCGCAACAGCGCTGGCCGGCTGCCTTGGCCCCGCTGACGACCAACTTCAATGGCTACGCCCTCGGCTTCAACGTGAAGGACTACCGTGGCCGCAAGTTGGTGACCCATACCGGTGGGCTGCCGGGCTTCATCTCCCGGGTGGCGATGATCCCCGGGTCGAATGTCGGCGTGGCGGTGCTCACCAACCATGAGTCGTCGGCGATGGAACCGATCACCTGGACCATCATCGACCACCTGCTCGGGGTCGACCACGATTGGCGCACCCCGTTCAAGGCACTGGCGGAGGCGCAGAAGATGCGCGCCGCGATGCGGGACCGCGCCACGGTCGCGGCACGGGACTCCACCACCAGGCCGTCGCTGTCGCTGGAGCGGTATGCGGGCCGCTACGTTGATCCCTGGTATGGGTCGGTGACGATCACCATGGAAGCCGGCACGCCGGTGATCCGCTTCGACCATACCCCATCGATGGTGGGGGAGCTCTCCCATTGGCAATTCGAGACCTTCCTGGTCACCTGGCGTCTGCGAGAACTGCGCGCCGATGCCTACATCACCTTCACCCTCGATCCGGCCGGGAAAATTGCCGAGGCGCGGATGGCGCCGGCCTCGCCGAGCGTGGATTTCTCCTATGACTTCGCCGACCTGCGCCTGGTGCCCGAGCGATGAGGCCTCGTCTCGGCGCACTGCCGGTGCTGATGCTGCTCATGATGCCGGGGGCGCTCAGCGCGCAGGAACCCCAGTCGGCGGCGTCAGTCATCTTCGTGACCATCGACGGAGTGCGGCCGGAGGACCTCTTCGGTGGGGTGGACTCCCTGGTGATGGCCGATTCGGCCGGCAGTGGCATCGACGACCTGGCGGCCTTCCGCGAGCGGTGGTGGCGCGGGAGCCGCGAGGAG
>JAHEFN010000156.1 GCA_024640185.1 Gemmatimonadota bacterium
GAAGCGGGTCCGGAAGTGGTTGCCGGTGTCGATGGTCTTGACGGGAGTCAGCAGGAACCGGACGTTGAATTGGAGGGTGTCGCCCGCGGCCATCTGCCGGGGGCCGGAGTAGTTGCTGGCGAGAACGGTCTCGCCGTCTGTCTCGATCCGGATACCACCCTGACCGGCATTGAACCAGGCCGCCGGCATCCGCAGCGGCTGATTCTGGTAGAAGTTGGTGTTGAGCGGCCGGATGTAGTCGTCATCGCGCAGGACATACTGCAGCCCCTTGTTGACGGCACCGAGCCAGACCCCCTCCTGGTGATTTTCGACCTTCCAGCGCCAATCGACGGTGTCGGGCCGCCGGCCGCCCACGGCCCCCAGGCCGAGCATGTAGGTGGCGGCCTCCCGGGCGAGCCGCACCGGCAGGCGGATGTCCTCGATCGTCAGGGCCTCCAGGGCCGTGACCCGGATACGGTAGTCGAGCATTCCATCGTATTCGAGTCGCCCCTCGACCCGCATCGCGATCCGGTCGGAGCGACGCTCGACCTGCCAGGTCGCCACCCCTCGGGCGGGCTGGTGGACCACGAACTGATCATCCCTCAGCTGCTCGGCCGCGCCGGCGATGTGCACCTCGAGATCGACCGGGGCGGCGAGGACCGACTCGGGGTGTTCGCCGAGGGTGGTGAGCTCCGGGGTGAAGGAGCTCTCGATGGCGTCGGGAAGGCCGTGCCGGCCCAGGGTGATCCGTCGCCCGAGGATCCGCAGGTCGTGTCCCGCCACCGTGACCGGGGTGAACGGGGCAATCACGAAGTCCGGGTCGGTGCCGACCGTGGAGTTGAGCCACGGGAGGCGGGTCATCAATGCCGGCTGATCATAGCCGTGGTTGGTCGCCATCTCCGGCTCGACCACAATGCGCACGCTCACCGATTTGGCCGGCTGGTTGCGGGGCTGGATCACTACCCGTCCACGCACGGGCCCCGCCGGATGATCGTCGGCGACCAGCCAGCCGATCCACAGTGGTTGCACGTGGCCCGCGGGGACGTTGATGACCTTCCGGAATCGCCGGCCGTTCTCGTCGATCCCCCCGCAGTTGTAACAGGTCATGGCGCGCGCGACCGCGTCCGGGAAGCCCTCGAACCGAATATCGAGTGAGTCGAGCGGCTCGGCGCCTGCCACGATCGCCACCTGAAAGCTGAACGACTCCCCTCTGAGCACTCGGCTCTCGAGGGTGGTGAGCGACCGGCGACCTGCCCAGTGAGCGGGCAGGGCCGTGCGCATTCTCACCGGGCGATCGCGCGGCTCGACCACGGCCGCCCAGCCGCCGGCGTCGGCAAGGAACCTGGCGGTCTCCTCCGGGGTGGCGGCGACCTCCATCGGAAAGAACGAATGGAATGCATCGACCGACTGGATGGCGGTGGTACGCGCTCGGGGGAGGGCCGCCGGGTCGAGTGATGCGGCGTGTCGGATCCAGGCGGTATCCGAGAGATGCATCGAGGCAGGGTAGGAGACCTTCGGGTAGTAGCCACCGCCCGAGGTCCACGGCATGTAGTAGACGAAATACTCGCCGGATCCGGTCACCGGCTCGAAAAGGATCTCGCCGGAGGACGGTTCGACTCGGCGTGCCATGCTGTTGACCGGGATGCCGGTGGCCGCGTCGATCACCACCACGGCCTTCGCAGCCGGAGTCGCGTCGTGCCGCCGCCACGGAATCTTGACGGCGACCACATCTCCGCTGGCGCCATCCAGCGTGACCACGGCGCGGTGATTGCCCCAGGAGTCGCCCTTCGCACCGGCCGCAAGGTGCGGCGTCCAGTCACCCGATTCCCAGACGACGCCATCGACGATTGGAGAAAGCGGCGCGGCGCGGTAAAGCGGGGTGGGGGAGGCGACCTGCGCGCCGAGCGCACCGCCGAAGAGGGGGAACGCGGCGAACAGGAGGCGCGGCCGGCTCATCGGGTCAACTCCAGGGCCCGGCGTACCAACCGGTCGTCGAGGGTGGCGGGGAGGGCGGCTGGAGCGGTGGGGCGGGGGATGCGCCCCAGCCGGGACGCCGCCATCAGACCAAGAAGGTCCGGCTCTGCGGCGGGTCGGGCGTCGAGTACCGCCTGCCATGCTGTCTGGGCGGCCACCAGGTCACCCTCAGCCGACGCGACGGTGCCGAGCAGATAATCGATCAACCGTTCCTCGGGCTGATACGGTCGCCCCTGCCCGAGATGCTCTGGCCATTCGCGCGCCCGAGCAAGATGGCCGCGCGCCTCCGCACGCTGGTCACGGTCAAGGGCATCGAGCGCCGCGATGGTGTGGGCCTGTTGGTACAGCTGGTGGCTGGCGCGGGAGTTTTCCGACGGAAGGACCCGCGTCGTCTCGAGGATGGCGATCGCCTCCGCCGCGCGGCCAAGCTGCACCAGTGATGCCACGTGCAACAAATCGAGATTGAAGTCACCCGCGAACCGTGATCGTCCGTCGGCCGAGACCACCGACGCGTCGATCCACCGCCCTTCACGCTGCAGGTAGTGGACGAGGGCCACCAGCATCGCCCGGCTCCCCGGGTCGAGCCGCACGGCTTGGCGGAGATCGCCCTCCGGCACGATACCGCCCACCCGCTCGAGGAGGTGGGCCCGGGCCACCAGGGCCGGGGCATAGTCCACCGCCACCAAGGAGGCCATCAGGTCGGCGGCCTCCTCGGGGCGATCGCAGGCCCAGAGGTTGAGGGCCAGGAGATAGCGCCACGACCAGTGCGGCCGCTGTTCCGTGGCCCACCGGAGCACCGGAATCGTCTCGGGTCGATAGGGGAAGACGAAGGCCACCGGGGCGACCGCGGGGAGCACGCCGGCATCCCGTTCGAGCCATCCGCGCCACGCGAGGGCCAGCGGTCCCTCGGCGAGGGTCAGAAGCGTCGCCGCATCGCGACCGCCGCGTCGCACGTCATCGGTCGCCAATTCGAGGATGGTCTGCTCCGGGTACTCACCCTGGAGTCGATCGAGAAAGGTCTCCCTGCTGGCTGCCGTCGGCGCGGTCAGGTACCGCGCCGCCGTGACGAAGTGGTGCAGCGGGTCGATGGCGAGCATCTCATCCTCGAGCCGGGTCGCCTCGGTCGTCCGCCCCGCCCGTCGTGCCACGATGGCCAACACCTCCCGTGCGGGCAGGTTGTAGCGATCATGATCGAGCGCCTGCTCAGCGTGACGGGTGGCGTCGGTGAGCGCCCCACGGGCGAGATGGATCTCGGCGAGTGCCACGTTGGCGGCGGACCGGAACCGCAAGGAGCGGGCGGCCCAGCCGAAGCCGTCGATGGCATCAGCAGTCCGCCCGAGCGCCCGGGCCGAGGTGGCGGCGGCAAAGTTCGCCGGCGGATCATAGGCATCGAGCGACAGCAGTCGGTGGGCAAGCGCCAGCCCCTCCGCGTAGCGGCCCCGCCGGACCTCCAGTTCCGCCATCCCCAGCAGGGCACCCCGGTGCCAGGGCGATGCGACGAGGGCGTCGGCAAAGAGCGCCCGAGCCTCGGGATAGCGGCGCCCGAGGGCGAGCTGCCGGGCGGCGCCGGCGAGTCGGTCGGCTTCGCCGAGGTCGGTGAGGGCGGCAGGATCGGTGGTCCACGGCCGGCTCAGGGTGCGTGCGGTGGGGTCGGAGCGATGGTCGATACCGAGACCGGCGACCACCACGCGATACGTGGCGCCAGGCGCGATGGCGACATGGTGCGTGACCGGCACCAACGCCTCGGCGTCGATCGGCGTGTCGAGGACCTGGCGATCGTCGATCCAGACGGTCAACGTGTCCGCCAGACGTCCGAATGCGGCCACCGTGACGGCGAGGCGACCGTTCTCGATGCGCGAGTATATCGCCCCATCCCGACTCGCGGCGGTGAGGCCACCGGTGCCCTCCAGCGGGAACCAGGTTTCGGACCAGCGGTCGGTGGCCCCTGCCTCGAATCCCGCCTGGGCGATCGGGGTGATGGCACTGCCTGGGGCATACTGGACCAACAGCCGGCCGGCCTGGTACTCGACGTATTGCCCGTCGCTGTCGGTGAGCAGGTCGGTCCAGATCCCCCCTTCCCGGGAGAGCGCCCAGAGCCAGAGTTTCTGGCCGGGCATCGCGCCGTGCGGGGCCCAATGCCCGAAGCCATAATCTCCATCGCGATAGTAGCCACCGAAGTAGTCGGCGACCTCGCCGACGACATGGTACGACTTGTTGCCGCCGAAGTCGTTGGCGGCATACGCGGGCAGTGACCGGCCATCGGCTGCGGTGGGCCACGCGAAGCGGTCGCCGGGATGCCCAAGGAAGGCATTGCCGGGGATGGTCATCGTCAGGTCGGCTCGGGCGAACGCCGCTGCGGTCATCCAGTTGTAGTACGGCTGCTCGAGTGTGGTGGGGTTGTGCCACAGCACGTTGGTGTCGAACGATGCCTTGTCGGCGGCCAATCGGATCTCGACGCGCCACTCGGTTCGCGAGGGCAAGTCCATCATCCCCACGATGCAGCTGACGCTGCCATCAGGGTTCTCGCGGAGGGCGTAGTCCACCGGGGTGGCGGTGGAGGGCGTGTGCCCGATCACCCCGAAATTGAACTCGATGCCACCCGAGGTCCACGGCCCTCGGAGGGCGATGTTGCGGAACTTGAGGACTTCATTGCGGTAGATGAACTCATGGCCGGTCTTCTTGACCACCGCGCCCCACACCTTGCCGCCGACCTCCGGAAGGACGAACACCTCGATCAGGTCGTTCTCGAGGGTGACCACCTTCCAGGCCTGCGGGACGCTCTCCGCGGCGTAGCCGTCGAAGCTGTGGTAGGGATAGAGCCTGGTGTCCCGCGTGAGGATCGGGATGGGGTTCGGCTCGGAGAACGGGTAGGTGGCGATCATCCGAGTGGCCTCGGAGATTCGGGCCTGAGCCGCCAGCGGGGGAGCGGTGAGTGCCAGCAGGACGAGGGCGACCTGGAGTCGCGAGGGGCGGCGCTGGAAGGTCATCGGCAATCCGGGGTTTGGGCGAATGGCCAATAGTAGGGCGTTCCTGCGGTCGTGGGCAGTGTCGGTCCGCGGGGGTGGCATTGCGGGTTGGCGGGATGGAGGTATCTATCGGGGAATCCCTCACGTCCCCTCACCGTACCGGAGCCTCCCCATGCACCGACCTCCAGCCGTACCCGGCGCCGTCGCGCTGCTCATCATCCTCGCTGCCTGTGCGCAGGAGCCAGTTGCCATCGTCGAGGCCAGTCGCGACTGCGGCGACGTCTTCGGGGGCCAAGTCTGTACCTGGACCCGGATGCAGGGTGACGTGGTCGTCGCCGCCGGCGCGGATGTTCCGATGGCCACCATTGAGAACGCCCCCGATGAGATGCCGATGGCCTGGCCGCCGACGATCTCGGCCCGGCTGCCGTTTCCCGAGGCGAGCCACGCGCAGACCGGCTTGACGGAGTTGACGGTGTACTGGGAGGCGCATGGCCATCCGCCCGGGCCATACCTGACCCCACACTTCGACTTCCATTTCTACCAGATCCCGGGAGCCGAACGATTGGCGATCGACTGTGCGGACACCACCAAGCCCGTCGAGCTCGCCGCGGGATACCAGCTGCCCGACCTCGATCTGCCGCCGGAGATGGTCGAGATGACCGGCGTCAGCACGCTCGCCGGGCTCTGCGTCCCGCAAATGGGCATGCACTCGCTGCTTGCCTCTGAGCTTGAGAGCACCGAGCTGTTCCGGGGGAGCATGGTGCTCGGCTACTACCATGCGGCACCAGTCTTTGTCGAACCGATGCTCACCAAGGCGATGCTGATGGAGCGCCAGTCGTTCGACATGGCGATCCCGACCATTCCCGGCAGCACCGGCGCGTATCCGAGGACCTTCCGCGCCGAATTCGATCCGGCAGCGGATGCCTATCACTTCACCTTCAGCGATTTCGCCGCTGGGGAATAGCCCCTCCGTCGCTGCCCGGGAGATCGAGGCGAGGAGCGAAGCAGTCACGATGGTGAGTCGGCGCAAGGGACCCTGCGTAAGAAATCGGGCAGCCTTGCGCCGTTCCATATTCCCGCTGAGACTTCCGCATCCCCGAACGAGGCA
>JAHEFN010000157.1 GCA_024640185.1 Gemmatimonadota bacterium
CTCGCGAACGCTCTCCCAGGACTGGATGTGGAAGCGGGTGTTGAAGCCGGAGCCGACGAAGCCGACGCCGAGACGATCAGTGGTCATGGATCTTCCTCACGCAAGATGTTGGCGGTCCCGATCACAGCCCCAGTCGTCGGACGTTCTCCGCCGGGCAGCCTTCCCAACTCGGGACCGGCGTGTTGCCCTGGTAGCCGATGTCGGCGACGCCGATCTCGGAGGTCCAGAACCCGGTGGCCGTGAGGTCCCGGAAGGCGTTGAACCACTGCACCCCATGGGAATACGCCTCGGGAGCCCGGTCGGGCCAGGCGATGTCGTCGAGCATCGCGCGGCGATCGGTGTCGGTGCACCCGATGAACGGGGTGCCGAACCGCTCGCGGCACTCGTGGTCGAGCCAGGCCAGGCCGCCCCGGTGGGCGGTGCGCATCCCGGGCTCGAGGTCGAGCATGGTGTCCATGAACTCGGGGGCGCCGGCCTCGGTGGCCGACCCGGAGCGCTCGTCGCGCGGGAAGAGGTAGTCGACCAGCACCCGGACTGTCTCCCACTCGTGGGCGGTGTAGACCTTCGGCGCGTAGTCGCCCGCGGCGCGACGCACCACCGAGCGGCGCATCGCGTCGGCCGCCTGCGCCGGGGTGGGCCGGAGCGCCGCCCCGGCGGAGATCGCCGCGAGGGCCGCCACGAGTTCACGTCGGCTGAGTTCGCTCACAGTCGGCCCGCCTTCCGTTCGGCCACGATGTGCCGGGAGGTGCGCATCGCGAGTGCCAGGATGGTCCACGTCGGGTTCTTGTCGGCCTGGCTCACGAACGGCCCGCCGTCGGCGAGGAAGAGGTTGCGGCAGTCCCAGGCCTGTGACTGGGCGTTGAGCGCCGAGGTCGAGGGATCGTCGCCCATCCGCACGCAGCCCAGCTCGTGGATGATCGCCCCGCCGGTGGCGATGCCGTAGCCCTGCTCGCGGGTCGGCATCGTCGAGCGGACCTCGGCCCCCATCTCGGCGAGGAGGGTCCGGAAGGTCTCCTGCATGTGCTTGACCTGCAGGTACTCATGGTCCGACCACTCCCAGTGGAAGCGCAGCACCGGGATCCCCCAGCGGTCGACCACCTTCGGGTCGAGCTCGCAGTACGACTTTGCGTTGGGGATCATCTCACCCCGACCCGAGAAGCCGATGGTGGTGCCGTAGTGGTGGCGGTACTGCTGCTTGAGCTGGGCGCCGTAGCCGCCGCCCCCGCCGTAGTTCTGGATGCCGCCCATGAAGCCGTACCCCGGCATCCCCATCCCGCCCCAGATCTCGATATGGTAGCCGCGCGGGAAGTCGAGCTTGGCGTTGTCGAGCCACCACGGCATGTAGAGGTGCGCCCCACCCACCCCGTCGCAGTTGTGGCGTGGCTGGTCCACCAGGCGGGGAATGAAGCCGCCGACGTCGGTGCCGGTGGTGTCGGTCAGGTACTTGCCGACCACCCCGCTGGAGTTCGCCAGGCCGTCGGGGAAGCGGCTCGACTTGGAGTTGAGCAGGATCCGCGCCGACTCGCAGGCGCTCGCCGCAAGCACCACCACGCGGCCCCGCACCTCGCGCTCCTCGCCGGAGAGCTTGTCGATGTAGGCCACCCCGGTCGCCAGCCCGTCGCGCCCCACCATCACCTCGCGGGCCATCGCGCCGGTCACCATGGTCAGCTTGCCGGTGCGCAGCGCCGGGGCGATGAGCACATTGGTGGAGGAGAAGTTCGAGTTGGTCCGGCAGCCGCGGTTGCACTGGCCGCAGTAGTGACAGCCCGGTCGGCCGTTGTGGGGTCGGGTGATGATCGAGAGGCGGGAGGGGATGCAGGTGACGTCGTGCCGGTCGGCGGCATCCTTGACCAGGTGCTCCCAGCAGCGCGGTGCCGGGGGCGGCAGGAAGTGGCCGTCGGGATGGTTCTCCAACCCCTCATTGCTGCCGAAGATCCCGATCAGGTCATCGACCTCGTCGTAGTACGGCCTGATGTCGTCGTAGGAGATCGGCCAGTCGTCGCCCAGCCCGTCGCGCTGCTTCCCCTTGAAGTCGTGCGGCCCGAACCGGAGCGAGATCCGCCCCCAGTGGTTGGTGCGCCCGCCGACCATCCGGGCCCGCCACCAGTTGAACCGGGACCCCGGCGCGGTGGTGAACGGCTCGCCGTCGATGTTCCAGCCGCCGATGCAGGCGTCGTGTTCGCCGAACGGGCGCTCGGGGGTGCTGCCCCCGCGGCGGTCGGTCTCCCACGGCCAGGTGAGCATCGAGGAGTCGCTGACGTTGTCCCATGGCACGCCGGCCTCGAGCACGCACACGGTGGCCCCGGCCTTGGTGAGCTCGTAGGCGGCCATGCCACCACCGGCGCCGGAGCCGACGATCACCACGTCGTAGTCGTCACGTCTGGGGAAGAGCGAGAACATGGGCAGACCGGGGAGCGAGGAGGAGTGAGGCGGCACCACGGACGGTTGGAACTCCAAACCTACGCCGGAATCGGGTGGCGGTGAAGCGGCGGCGGGGAAGGAACTCCGGCGCATGGGGAGCTCGCCACCGATCACCCAGCGCCCCGACTCACTCCGGCCGGTACCGCCTGACCAGTTGGCCCGCGATCTCGGCCTCGCTGAACGCCACCTCCTTGAGCTCACCCCGGGCGTACATCGCCGCCTGGTCGCTGAACCACGGCGAGTTGGGGAGTGAGCTCGCGCCGTAGGCCAGGATCGACCTGGCCCGCGGCCCCGCCCGGGTGAACTCCACCGCCAACACCCAGCCATCGCCGCCGGCGTTCTGGTAGCGACCGTCGCCGGTGGGCCGGATCGAGAGCACCCGGAAGCAGCCGTACATCCCCGAACAGCCCCCCACCGGCACGTCGACGTCGCCGAGGATGACCCGCACCAGGTCGCCCCAGGCAGGGTCGAGCCGGCCATGCTCCTGCATCACCGCGTCGGCCGCCTCGGCGAGGGCACGCACCGCGCGGGCCGGGTCACCGAGCCCGTCGGGGGTCCCGGTGGGGTCCTCCGAGGTCCACGGCCGGGCGTAGGCCCTCGCCTCCCGCTCCGCCGTGCTCGACCCGCTGCCGCGGTAGTAGCGGTCGTACCACTCGGTGAACAGCACCGCCCCCCGCGCCTCCGGGCTCGCGGTCTTGTCCCATGCCTCGAGCACCGCGAGGGCGTCGCCCAGCCGGCCGTTGGGGCCGGCCTCGCGCACCGCGGCGGCCAGGTCGTCGACCAGCCGCTCGGCCGCAAGCATCCGATAGGAGTACTTGAGCCGCACCACGTCCTCCAGCGAGACCCGCGACTGGCCGGTCACCAGTTGGAGGCTGAGCTGGGAGCGGAAGCGCAGCTCGGGGGCGGGGAAGTCCGGCGCCGGGAAGCGCGCCGAGTCGATCGGCGACTCGAGGTTGGTGTAGTGGAACGGGTCGTTCTCGTTGTGGGTGTAGCCACTCGGCGGGTTGAGCAGCTGCGGCAGCTCGTCGAGCGCGTAGATCGCAGTCCAGATGTCGTCGCTGCCCGCCGCCGGCACCGCCGCGGTGTCGCCGAGCGGGGCATGCGGTCGCCTGGGCAGCGTCGCGTTCCAGAGGTAGAGGATGTTCCCGTCGCGGTCGGCGTAGGTGAGGTTCGACTCGGTGTGGGCCCGCATCGCCATCGCGGCCTTCCACTCCCCGAGGTCCTCGGCCCGCATCATCGCGAGGAACTGCTCCGCCTTGCGGTACTCCTCCCACCCCGGCGACTTGAGGACGTACACCACGCCCTCGCCCCGCCCGATCACCGGCCCGATCGGGGTGCGCCACACCTCGCGCGTGGCCGCCGTGAGCCGCTCGCCCTGGCGCACCTGGACCGACAGCTCCTTCCGCTCGAGCGGCACCGAGCCGCCGTCGAAGAGGTAGTGATCGGCGCTGGCCGGGTCGAGCGTGAGGGCGTAGACCTCCTCGAGGTCGGGGCCGTTGTTGGTGGTGGCCCAGCCGAGGTGGTCGTTGAAGCCGCCGTTGAAGTAGAACGGGAAGCCGACCCGGAAGTCGCCGTAGAAGTTGACCTTGCCGGGCACCGTGATCTGCATCTCGTAGTAGGTGCTGTACCAGTCGGCCCGCCAGCCGATGTGCGGGTTGCGGAGCAGAATCGCATTGCCGCTGGTGGTGCGGTTGGGGGCGAAGGCCCAGGCATTGGAGCCGATGTTGTCGCGCGCCAGCGGCTCGACGGATGCGCGGCGTCGGTTCTGTGCCCGGCGGAAGCGGTTCATCGCCGGCTCCACCTGTTCATCAACCCAGAGCGCCGCCACGTCGTGCGGCGTGAAAGTCGGCAGGTTGTACCGGGCGTAGTCGACCGGATGGGTGGCGACCCAACGATTGATCGCCGCGGCCCACCCCTCCTGCACCCTCCGCAGGTCGGCACTCAGCCGCGAGTAGGTCGCCACGGCAAGTGCGTGGCTCTCCACGTGGGTGAAGTCGCTCTCCAGGGAGTCACGGCCAAAGATCCGCGACAGCTCGCCGCGGGCGCGGACCATGTTGAGCACCACCATTGCCCCATGGTCCTCGAGCTGGGCCCAGGCCATCCCGTAGCCCAGGGCGCCCATGTCCCCGGCGAGGACGTGGGGCACCCCGTGGGCGGTCCGACGAATCTCGACCCGGGAGGTGTAGTCCGGGGCGGGCGAGGTGGCCTGGAAGGCGGCGAGGAGGGCGAGCGCTGTGAGCATGGGACTCTGCCGTAAAGTGTGGAGCGGGGGGAAGAGAGTCGGTCAGGCCCAGCCGAGCTGGACAAGGCTGATGCCATCGTTCCAGATCTTGGTCATGTGGCTGATCTTGTCGCCGTCGAACTGCATGACATAGACGTAGTCAGCCTCGAGCGATTTGCCGGTCGGCGGGACCGGGCCACCCTCGCCGGTGTGGGTGCCGCGAAAGACCGCGTAGGCGGCCACGTTGTGGCGTTCCTCGTCGATGGCGAAGGAGCGGATCTCGTAGTTGCCATCCGGCATGACGGCGCCGATCCCCTTCATCCAGTCGGTGTAGGCCTGCAGGGTATCGACCCCGTCGAGCGCCCCGGCTTGGGCCGAGAAGGTCGCCTTGGGGTGGCAGAACTGCTGGCACACTTCCCAGCCCTTGCTGGTTTCACAGGCATCGAAGAACTGCATCGCGGTCGACTTCATGCTCACTGGGCACCTCCGGAGTCGGTTGGGAAGGATGGAAGATACGGCCGAACCGGGGAGCCTGCCGGTTCGGCCGCTCCCCGGGGCGACTCCCGGTCGGCCCGGGCCCTCGCGCAAAGACCGGAGGGGGGCGGAGCGCCTGTTGCGCCCCGCCCCCCTCGATCCCACGGCACCGGGTCGACGCGCTAGAAGCGACGCCCGATCCCGACGCTCAGCAACCACGGATCAACCTCGACCGCGGAAACCTTGGTGCCCCCGAGCAGGACATCGGAGCGAATCATGGCCCGCTTCGCATCGAGGTTCAGGAAGAAGCCCGGTGAGAGCTGGATGTCGGCGCCCGCCTGGGCCGCCCAGCCGATCGAATTGTCCTCGAGGTCGAGGTCGCCGACGCCCGGGACCGTCAACATCACGTCGGAGAGCAGCGTGAGGTTCACGCCCGCGCCGATGTACGGACGGACCGTGCCCTCAGGGAGAAAGTGGTACTGGAGCAGGAGGGTCGGTGGCAGCTGCTTGAAGTCACCGATTTTCGTGCCACTCAACTCGACGTCGTGCCCCTGGGGGTACGTCAGCACCAGTTCGGCGGCGATGTTGCTGCTCAGGAAGTAGGAGATGTCGAGTTCCGGGAAGATCTTCGAGGAGACCGTGATCGCATCGGCCGGCACGGAGAGCGACCCAATGGCATCCGACTTGTCGGCGGGGGTCAGCGAGAGCGCCCGGACCCGGATCAACCAGGGTCCCTCGGCGGACTGTGCCGCCAGGGGGGCGATGAACCCGGCCAAGGCCAGACCACACAGCGTCGTACGAAGCAAGCGCATCATGATATTTCTCCACGTGAAATTCACCCAGGGACGTGAAGAATAGGCAAAATGGTATCGCCCGCAAACCCGTACCA
>JAHEFN010000158.1 GCA_024640185.1 Gemmatimonadota bacterium
CATCACAGGCGGTGGGAATCACGCCGCCGCCAGTGCCGAAGCCGTTCCAGTCGACCAAGGGCACCGCATCACCGACACAGATCAACCGCGATTCGGTGTTGCTGAGTCCCGACTGGGCCTGGGCCGTGCCGGGGAGGGTGCCAGGCATGGTGCCACGGAAGTAGCCGACCCCGCCGCGAAGGGTGAGCAGGGGCGGGGCAAAACCGCGCTGGGACTGTCCACGCTGCTCCGAAGAGGCGATCGAGTAGGAGAAGCCCACCCGCGGCGAGAAGTAGCTCTCGCTCGGCAGGACGTCGGTGCGTACCCCAAAGGCCTCCTCTGCGGCGGTGTTGCGCTCCGGTGCCCCATCGTACCACGACCGCTCGTAGCGACCGCCCATCGTGAGCTGCAGGTTCGAGGTCGGCCGCCAGACGTCGCTGAGGAAGATGGCGGTGTTGTTGCTGCGTCCATCGCGGATCGTCGGCTGCAGCGTGCGGGTGAACTGGCTCGGCACATTGTTCTCGAAGGCATCGAGCGAGCTGTAGGTGTAGGTCCCGTTGCGGTCGGAGGTGATGTCCTGGTTGAAGGACGAGGTGTTGTAGAGCAGTCCGATCCGGTACCGGTGGGCCGCCGAGGGTGAGAAGAACGAAATCTCCTCGGTCATCTCGAAGCCCTTGTTGGTGGACTCCTGCGGCAGGCCACTGTTGCCGCCAAACCCGAACGTGCTGGTCGACAGCGCTCCGCCGTCGAGTTCCGAGATGTTCTGCACCCGCCCAGCCGGGGCGTAGAGGTAGGGCTGCGAGGTCGACTTGTCGATCGAGTAGCCCGCCCGGAACTCGTTGGTGATGCTCACCCCGAGCCGCGAGAAGAGTGAAAACGCCACCCCGCCGCCATTGCCGTCGGTGGTCCCACCGACCTGGGGGAGCTGGGTCGTGGAGATCCGGTTGGGCTCGGTGTTGTTGAGCCGCAGGTCACCCCGGAACGAGAACGAGTGCTTGTCGGCGAGGTTGCCGTCGAGCCGCAGCGATCCCGAGATGCGATCGTTGTTGCGCGTTGGGTCGATCGGGCCGGCCAAGGCGGTGAGGCCGGTCCCCCCGACGAGGTCGATGAAGCGGGCGACCGAGTCGGCCGAGGCGCCGAGCCGTCCCGCGGTGACCGCGTCGGCATCGGCCAGCGAGGCCAGGGGCGAGAGTGAACGGTCGACCTGCAGGGATCCGAACGCGAAGAGCGTGTTCCTGATGATCGGGCCGCCGAAGCCGCCACTGAGTCGCTGTTGGGTCTGGCCCTGGTTGAAGACGTCGCTGCCGCCGATCGAGAGCTTGTCGTCCCGGAGGTTGCCGCTGAAGCTCCCCTGGATGACGTTGGCGCCCCGCCGGGTGGTGGCCGAGACCAGCCCGCCACTGAACTGGCCGCGGGCGACGTCGTACGTATTGGAGATCACCCTGGTGGAGCGGACCGCTTCCTGGGGGAGTGCGTCGCCGGCGAATGAGAGCCCGTCGACCGTGTAGTTGTTCGAGGTTCCCGATTGTCCACCGATCGAGAACTGGGCTGCCGCGGAGTCGCTGCCGGCTGTCACGATCACCCCCGGGACCAGGGCCGCCAGGGCGGTGAGGTCGGAGACGTCGATCGGCAGGCGGAGGGCCTGTTCGGCCGAGAAGACCTGCTCAATGCTGCCGGGGGTCGGCACCTCACGACCTCCCAGCAGGTTGCCGCGAGTGGCGGTGGCCACGATCTCCTGCAGCACCGTCGGCTGGTCGCCCAACTGGACATCGAGCATGATCCGGTCGTCGTCGCCCTGCCGGGTCACGTTGGTGAGGAACGGCCGCTTGCCGATCATCGTGAAGGTGACCCGGTACTGGCCGCCACCATCGTTGAAGAAGATCGTGTAGCGGCCACTCTCGTTGGTGGTCGTCTTGCGGGTGACCTGGGTCTCCAGCGAGTAGGCCTCCACCACCGCATTGGCCACCGGTCGGCCGGAGGAGTCGGAGACCGTCCCGACGATGACATCGAGGGAGCTGCCCGTCTGGGCGGCCACCGGGGGTGAGATGGCCAGCGCCGCGAGGCAGCTGGCCAGGCCCAGAAAGCGGGCGAGAGGGTGACGCACCATCGTGACATCCCGGTGTCGGGGTGGCTCGGCACGGGTCCGGCATCCGCCGGATCGCGCCACGGTGGTGATACGGCGCCTCGCCCCCAAACGTTGACCGCCCCCGGGTGATGCAGGGGCGGTCTTAACACACGTCGGATCGGGGCGTCACGCTCCTTCTGGGGGTGCCTCTGCTGCCGGAGGTGGCTCGGGCTCGGGCTTGGCCTTGCGGCTCGATTCCCAGGGGGCATCATCGAGGAACTCGGCGACCCGGGACCGGAGCGTCTCGAGTCCTTCGCGGGCCTTCTCGCCCAGGTCGCTCAGCCCCTCGCGAGCCTCCTCGGCGAACTCGCGCAGCTCCTCTTCGGCCTCCTCGAAGGCCTCGTTGAACCGAGCCCTGGTCTTGGCGAAGTGCTCGTCGTCACCGCAACGGCCGCCCTCAGAGCCGGTCGCTCCCTCGTCGGTCACGTCGCCAATCTCTGCTTCCTGTTCCTCATGCAACATGGTGCCTCCTTGCGGCGGGGCCGCCCACAGCGGCGGTCTGCTGTAGAATACCACCGTGCCTCCGCCCTGGTGGCCAACGTTTCATCGACGGCCGGCATCGAAACATCGTGACCAGCACCGTCTCCCTCACCCTGTCGCCAACCCGACGCCGGGAGTTCCCGATCGAAGCGACGATTGCGGCCGCCAAGCGAGGCGATCCCAAGGCCTTCGCCACGCTCTACGACACCCATGTCGGCCGGGTGTATGCGATCTGTCTGAGGATGGCAGGGGACCCGGTCCGCGCGGGCGAGCTGGTCCAGGATGTCTTCGTCCGGGTGTGGGAACGGCTGGGGAGCTTCCGCGGCGAGAGCGCCTTCGCCACCTGGCTCCACCGGCTGACCGTCAACGTCGTGCTCGCCGGTCATCGGGCCGACCGCCGCCGACGGGGAAGGGTGATCCTCGGGGAGGACCTTGCCCCGGGTGGAGCCGACGGCCCCACGCCCAAGTCGCATCCAGGGTTGCTGATCGATCTCGAACATGCCGTGGCCACCCTGCCCAGGTTGCTCCGGGAGGTCTTCGTGCTGCACGATGTCGAGGGGGTGCCTCACGGCGAGATCGCCGAGTTGCTCTCCATTCCGGTGGGCACCTGCCGGAGCCATCTCTTTCAGGCCCGACGGAGACTGCGGGAGGTCCTGCAATGATGACCTGTGCCGGTTTCGATGTCGCCCTTGTGGACTATCTCGCGGGAGGGCTCGGGGAGGCCGAGGCGTTCGCCATCGAGGATCACGCCGGAGGGTGTGAACGATGTGCCGCCCTTCTCGAGGAGGCCTCTCGGCTCCCGGTGGCCTTCTCCCCCGAGGTCCAGCCTCCTGCCGATCTTCGTCGGATGACCCTCGACGCCGTGGCGCATCGACGGGGTCGCGGGAGGGCCGTCCGCTGGCTGGTACCGCCTGCCATCGCAGCCCTCGTCGTGCTCGGTTTCGGATTGTCGATGCCGAAGAGCAAGGCGGCCAGGATGCGCGAGTATGAGTCGAGGTCACCGCACGCCCTCGCCCAGTCTCGTGCCTTCCCGGAGTTCGAGCGTCTCGGCTCGGCGCGGTCGGAGCTGGAGCGGTTGAGGGAGCGGGCCGGTGCGGACGAGCGCGCGCGGCTCGACCGGCGCCTCCGTCTCGTCGAGCGACAGTACAACCGCCTCGTCACCATGGTGGAGGAGTTCGAGGAATGAGGAGACTGCTGCCGATCATCGCCGTGGCATTGCTGGTCCCGATCACTCAGGGCAGCGGTCAGCAGGTGGCCCACCGCGGTGCCACCACATCGCCGACCGTGGCGCTGCGACTCTGGCTTCCAGATGGTGAGGCCCAGGTGCGCTACTGGGACCGGGATTCGGTGGACATCGAGGCTGCCCTGCCACCCGGCGTTCGCCTGGTCGGCGGGGTCGCCGAGATGGCCGGGAAGTACGCCATCGAGCATGAGGGGCCGTCGGCCACGCCGCTGCCGCGGGCCAAGGTGGTGCTGACGATTCCGCGCGGTGCCACACTCTGGGTGAAGTCAACGATGGCCTCCACGGTGGTCACCGGCGGTGCGGGCCAGTTGGACGTCCTCACGGTCACCGGCCGCACCATCGTCCGGGACGCCGCAGGGGCCGTGTCGGTCGAATCGATCGAAGGCGACGTCGAACTCTGGCGACTCACCGGGACAGCGAGAGTGCGCGGCGGGGCAGGTGACGTGGCGCTCAACGACGTCTTCGCACGGGTGAACGTCTCGACGGTGAGTGGTGATGTCGCGGTCAATGGTGGTGAGGTGACGCAGTTCATCATTCCCAACGGCTCACTCGAGACCCTCGGCGGCGCCGTGCGGGTCAGTGGTCGTCAGGCCCCCGGCGGCAGGCTGGACATCGAGACCCATGATGGCCGGATCGAGTTGCGTTTCATTGCGGGCACCCTCCCCCAGCTCCTCGTCGACCGGAGTCGACAACAGGCCGTCGACGGCCAGGTGGCGCGATTGGGTGGTTCGGTCGCCAATCGTATCGTGTCGGCGACCAGCTTCAAGGGCACGCTCAACATCGGGACGCTCACCGGCATCAGATAGGGTGAAGGTTCCGGGCACCGGATGTGTGTCCGGCCCACTGACCATCCACCCGCCCACCAGGAGTCCTCCATGTCGTTGCTCTCCACCGCCACCATTGCTGCCGTCGCGACGCCGCTCCTCCTGTTGGGTCCACCGCGACTGACGGTGGCCGCCGGGGCGCCGGGGCAGCCCCTGACGGTGACCGTTGAGCACTTTGACGAGGTGGCCCACATCCAGATGAGGGCCCGGGTGATCACCTTGGCCGACGGCTCCACCACGGAACGCTCCGCACCGGTCATCGAGATCGCGTCCCCGGGGGCGAATCGCCGGTCGTTCCTGCTGACACCACGCCGTACGACCGGCGTGCCGGCGGTCGTGGTCGTGCGGGGAACCCACGGTGAGGACGGTCCGGCAATGGAGGCGATGGTGTCGATCGATGGAGTCGGCGCCGTGGTGGGGATCGAATACTCGAGGAAGAAGTCGGTGCTCGGTGGCTGGCGATTCCCAGACGTGAGCGATGATGACATCACGGCGGCATTGCGTGCCTTGAACTCGGGTGAAGGGTGAGGTACGTCTGGCGGGGAATCTCGGCCCTTTGCCTGGTCCTCACCGCCCCACTGGGTTGCACGGGGCAGGGATCGGCGAAGCCCTCGGCGATGGACCATGGTCACCGTGGCACCAATTCGATCACCGAGGTGGCCCGGATGACGTCGCCCCGCGCAGCTCATACAGCGACGACCCTGGCCGATGGCCGGGTGCTCCTGGTCGGTGGGATGTCCGGCGACGATCGCACCACTGAGGCTCCGGCGGAGTTGTACGATCCTGCCGCCGGCACGCTGGTACTCGCACCCGCCATCAGTTCGACCAGGCAGAGCCACAGCGCGACCTTGCTTCCTGACGGCCGAGTGCTCATTGCCGGTGGCTACGGGCCAGGGGGTGAATACCTGGCGGAGGCTGAGCTGTTCGATCCGGCCACTGGTGGGGTCATGGCGGTCGGCCCAATGACGGTCGAACGGGCGGGGCACGCGGCGGTATCGCTGGCCGATGGCAGGGTCCTCATCGTCGGAGGCGTGGGTCGTGGCTGGACCTTCCTCGCCAGCTCCGAGATCTTCGACCCGACCACCGACGCGTTCATCCCGACTGGCTCGATGTCGGTGCCTCGGGAGAGCCACGTGGTCCTGACGCTCGCCGACGGCAGGGTACTGGTGGTGGGAGGCCATCGGGGACGCCGGGCCGACATCGAACTCTTCGCGAGCATCGAGGTGTTCGATCCCGTCTCGGGTCGATTCAGTGACGGGGGGCGATGCTGGTTCCACGCCACAAGCACGATGCCGTGCTGCTCCCCGGCGGACAGGTGCTGATCAC
>JAHEFN010000159.1 GCA_024640185.1 Gemmatimonadota bacterium
TCCGTGCTCGGCAAGGACCTTGTCGGCCTCGAGCATCTCAGTCCGGACCAGATCGCGGCGATCCTGGACACGGCAGAGCCGTTCAAGGAGGTCTCCGAGCGACCGATCAAGAAGGTCCCGGCGCTGCGTGGCAAGACCATCGTCAACCTGTTCTTCGAGGCCAGCACCCGGACCAGGATCTCGTTCGAGTTCGCCGAGAAGCGCCTCTCCGCCGACACGGTGAACGTGGCGAGCACCGGCTCGAGCGTGAGCAAGGGTGAGACCCTGGTCGATACCGCCCGCAATCTCGAGGCGATGCGGATCGACATGGTGGTGATCCGCCACGGCTCCTCCGGGGCGGCGAAGTTCCTCGGTGACCGGATCCGCTCGAATGTGATCAACGCCGGGGATGGTCAGCATGAGCACCCGACCCAGGCGCTGCTCGACATGTTGACGCTCCGCGATCGCTTCGGTCGACTCGAGGGCCTCAAGGTCTGCATCGTCGGTGATGTCCTCCACTCGCGGGTGGCCCGCAGCAACATCTGGGGACTGACCAAGCTCGGCGCGGAGGTCGCCGTCTGCGGGCCGCTGACCCTGCTGCCACGTGACGTGACCGAGCTGGGTGTGCGGGTCTTCGGCCGGGTCGAAGAGGCCATCGCCTGGGCCGATGCCCTCAACATCCTGCGACTGCAGTTGGAACGGATGAGGGCTGGTTTCATCCCCTCCCTCCGCGAATACAACCGGGTCTTCGGTGTCAGCAACGAGCGGCTGTCCCGGGCGCCCAAGGAACTCCTGATCCTGCACCCCGGACCGATGAACCGTGGCGTGGAGATTGATTCTGACGTGGCGGACGGACCCCACTCGGTGATCCTGCCCCAGGTCACCAACGGGGTCGCGGTCCGCATGGCCGTGCTCTACCTGCTCGCCGGAGGCTCGCCGGACTGGGCCGGTGGCGGAGGAGACGAGAAGTGACCCGACCGATCCTGATTCGGGGTGGACGACTGGTCGATCCCTCCCGCCAACTCGATGAAGTCACCGATCTCCTGCTGATCGATGGCAAGGTCGCCGATGTCGGCCGCGACTTGGGGAGTCCGGATGATGCCGAGGTCCTTGATGCGACCGGCCTGGTGGTCGCCCCGGGGCTCATCGACGTCCACGTCCACCTCCGCGAGCCGGGGCAGGAGGACCGCGAGACGATCGCCACCGGGGCAGCCTCGGCGGTGGCGGGAGGGTTCACCGGTATCTGCGCCATGCCCAATACCGACCCGGTGATCGACAACCAGGGGGCGGTCGGGTTCGTGAAGGCCAAGGGAGAGGCGGCGGGCCTGGCCCGCGTCTATCCGATCGGCTGCGTCTCCGTCGGCCAGCGTGGTGAGCAGCTCGCCGAGTTCGGTGAGATGTTGGCGGCCGGGGCCGTCGCGGTGAGCGACGACGGCCACCCGATCATGTCCTCCCAATTGATGCGTACGGCCCTGGAGTACGCCCGGACCTTCGACATCCCCGTCGCCGACCATTGCGAGGACATGCCCCTGGCCGCTGGCGGGGCGATGCACGAGGGGATCGTTGCCACCCGGCTCGGCCTGAAGGGGATTCCGGCGGCGGCGGAGGAGATCCATGTGGCCCGGGATTGCATCCTCGCCGAGTTGACCGGCGGTCACGTGCACCTCTGTCACATGAGCACGAGGGGATCGGTCGAGTTGATCCGACGCGCCAAGGAGAAGGGACTCAGGGTGACGGCCGAGGCGGCGCCGCACCATTTCTCCCTGACCCATGACCGGGTGGGCGACTACGACACGCATGCCAAGATGAACCCGCCGCTGCGCGAGGACGCCGACCGCGAGGCGATCCGGGCAGCCCTTGCCGATGGGACGCTCGACTGCATCGCCACGGACCACGCGCCGCACCACTACGATGCCAAGGAACGCGAATTCGACGAGGCACCCAACGGGATCATCGGCCTCGAAACGGCCCTCTCGGTCGCCCTGATGGAGTTGGTGGTCCCGGGTCGCCTGACCCTCCCGGGACTGATCGAGCGGATGAGCACCGCACCGGCCAGGCTCTGGCACCTTCCGGGAGGGTCGCTGGCACGGGGGACGGTCGGCGATGTCGTGGTCATCGACCCCGAGGCGACCTGGACCGTTGAGGCCGCTCGGTTCCGGTCGAAGTCGCGGAACTCTCCCTGGGTGGGGGAGCCGATGCTGGGCCGGGTTCGCTGGACGCTGGTCGGCGGGCGGGTGGTCTTCTCGGGCGCAGCCTGAGGAGGACAGCGCGCGCGGCCAGCCGGCGGCCCCTTACTCCCCGGCGTCGAGCGGTTACCATCCACGGAGTTGATCGATCTCGGGGACGCCCGATACTAGATTGTCGATGAATCATCGCCCTTCTTCCCAGGCAAGGTCACGCTGATGTCCGACACCCCCAAGGATCTGGCGCACGTCGAGGCGCTGCTCGCCGAGCGGGATGCCCTGCACAACTGGCTCACGAAACTCGACGACAGCGGGACGGCCACGCCGGCGTCGGTGCGCGATCGCGTCCGTGCCGACTACCAGGGAAGGCTCGATGGGGTGGCCTCGAAGCTCGCGGCCCACGGCGATACCCTCGCGAAGAAGCTCGCCGATGACCGCGCCGAGCATGACGGCCTCGCCGTCCGGATGGCGGCCGCACGCGAGGCGCTGGCCGAGGTCGAGCTGCGCCACAGCGTCGGCGAGTACGACGGCAAGCGCTTCGAGTCGGAGCGGGCCAGCCATGTCGGTGATCTCGAATCGTACGAGGTCTCGATCACCGCGGTCGCCGAGCGAATCGCGCGCCTGGAGGATGTCCAGGAGATGGTCCGCCGTGCGCCAACCCCGATCGCGGACGACACTCAGTCGGCGGAGGGCGACCCTGCACCGGTCGATGCCGAGGTGGATGCCACGCCGGTGGAGCGTGGCGAGGATGAGGCGATCGTGTCGATCGCCGAGCTCGAGGAGGAGACAGCCGATCGCACCGATGGGGACCTCGTCCCACCCGATGCGCTCGAGACCGAGACCCTGTTGGCGATGTTCGGGGCGGGCGCCGTCAGCGTCGGTCACGACGAGGCCTCCGAGCCCGTTGCCGCCGCCGATGATGCCGATGCCGACGAGCCTGCCGATGCCGATGCCGACGATGGGGATGGCGGGAACGGGGCCAAGGACGAGCCGGAGGTGGCGGGGTTCGGGCCGCTCTCGTTCACCCGCAGCGGCGAAGTGCCGGCGGCCCCCCCACCGATCGGCATGCCGGGAGCCGATCAGGCCCCCCGGTTCGTCCGCCCGGCCAAGGACCGCGGCTCCGAGCTGACGGAGACCCCCTCGCGCAAGCGGGGGCAGGCCATCCGGGTGGAGCATGACCCAGCCCCGATCATTCCGGAGACCTCCGGAGAATCCGAAGCCACCCCACGCACGCTGCGGTGCGGGGAGTGTGGGGCGATGAATCGACCGCTGGAGTGGTACTGCGAGAAGTGCGGCGCGGAACTCAGCGCCGTCTGACGACGCGGTGCCGGCCTCGTCGCCGGTGGCTCATGGCCCGCAACAAAAACCGCCCGCCGAGCTGAGCTCGGCGGGCGGTGGCGTGACCAGGACCTCGGTGCCTCAGGCGTCCTTGCGATTCACCAGCTTGGCCAGCCGTGACTTGGTGCGGGCGGCGACATTCTTGTGAATCAGGTTCTTGCGACCGGCCCGATCGAGTTGGGTGGTCGCCGCCTTGTAGGCCTCGGCCGCCTCGGCCTTGGTCCCGGCGGTGCTGACCTTCTTGATCGCGGTACGGAGCGTGCTTCGCTGCGCCTTGTTGCGGGCGGTGCGAACCTCGGTCTGGCGCTGACGCTTCTTGGCGGACGGGATGCGCGGCACTCGAACTCACCTTCACTGAACTGGGAGCGGGGACCCCCATGGTCCCCGGCTAGCCTCAAAGGATAGCCACGGGCCCAATCTTGGACAAGGGAAGCCGGTCGGGTGGCTTTGCCCTCCCCGGCGGCATCCCTTAGCTTGGGGCGATTCCCGTCACTGCCTGAGGACCGACCCCTGCTGAGCGAATTTCTCCTCGCCGCCCCGATGCTGCTCTTTGCCCTGGTCGCCCACGAGGTCGCCCACGGCTGGACCGCACTGCGCCAAGGCGATGATACCGCCTTCAAGCTCGGCAGGATCACCCTCAATCCGCTGCCCCACATCGACCCGGTCATGACCATCCTCCTGCCGGCGGTGTTGTGGTTCATGACCAACGGACAGTTCACCTTCGGCGGCGCCCGGCCGGTGCCGGTGGTGACCCGGAATTTCCGACACTACGTCCGGGGCGACCTGATCGTCTCGAGCGCCGGGGTGGTGACCAACCTGATCCTCGCGGCGGGCTGCACCCTGCTGTTTGTCCTCGCCGGGGTGTTCCATGCGGCCTCGGGCGATCTGGGAACCCAGGGCATCATCACCACCCAGCGGATGCTCAACTGGGGCATCTACCTGAACCTGCTGCTGGCGTTCTTCAACCTGATCCCCATCCCGCCGCTGGATGGCTCACGCCTCTTCTATCATGTGCTGCCGCCCAAGTGGGGTACCTCCTACCGGTCGATGGACCGTTTCGGGTTCCTGCCGTTGATGGTGCTGTTGTTCTTCTTCCGGCCGCTGCTCGACCTGTTGCTCGCGCCGGCGTGGTGGCTCTACGCCAGACTCCTCGACCTCGCCGTGCCCTTCGCGGCCGGTCCGGGTTGGAACATCTTCGGATGATGCCGCTTGCATTGGGAACGGCCGAGGGGGCGCAGCCGCCAGAAACGGGATTCGTCGTCGACCTCGACGGGTTCAATGGCCCGCTCGACCTGCTGCTCCATCTGGTACGTGAAGAGCAGATCGAGATCGCCAACATCCCGATCGCCAGGATCGCCGACCAGTTCCTCGCGGCCATCCACGGGCTGGGGCTCAACCAGGCTGCCGACTACCTCGAGATGGCGGGACGGCTGGTCCGGCTCAAGGCGCAGATGTTGCTCCCTCGCCGGGATGAGGAGGGATGGGAGGATCCCCGTGCCGAGCTGGTGCGCCGACTCCTCGAGTATCAGCAGATCAAGGAGATCGCGATCTGGATGGGGCGGGCTGCCGAGCATCGCGCCACCCGGCACGCCCGCGGCTGGCTGCCACCGCCGCCGGATGCGCCACCGCCGCCGCCGCTGACGATCGACCTCGCCGACCTGCTCCTGGCCGTCGAGCGGGTGGTGCTCAACATCCCCTCCCCGATGCTGCACCGGGTCGTACCACGACCGCTCGACGTCGAGGGGGCGGTGGCGCGGATCGAGGCCTTGCTGGCGATCCACGAACGCTTCGACTGGCGGGAGGCCATGGGAAACCCGATCACCCTGGCCTCCGTCCTGTCCACCCTGATCGCGCTCCTCGAACTGGCTCGACGCGGCATACTCCGCGTCGAGCAGGACGCACCCTTTACCCCACTGGTGGTGGCACGTGAGCTCGCTGAATCCGCTTTCCCAACTGATTGAGGCGGCCCTCTTCGCCGGCAACCGGCCGTTGACGGTCGAGGAACTGGCGGCCCTCGATCCGGACGCCGACACGGCCGACGTCCGCACGGCGCTCGACACCCTTCGGGAGCACTATGACTTTGACGGCCACGCGGTCGAGGTCACCGAGCTCGCCGGCGGCTGGCAGATCGTCACCCGCTCGGCCTACGCCGCGGCGATCGAGCGGGCGCGGGCGGCCTCCCGCACGCCCCGCCTTTCCCCCGCGACCCTCGAGACGTTGGCCACGATCGCCTACCGCCAGCCGGTGGGGCGGGCGGAGATCGAGGAGATTCGCGGCGTCAATGCCGGGGGGATCCTCCGTACCCTGCAGGAGCGTGGATTGATCGAGGTGGTCGGACGCAGCGAGGGACTCGGCCGGCCATTGTTGTACGGCACCGCGCCACTCTTCCTCGAACTGCTCGGACTGCGGGATCTCGCCGACCTGCCACGGGCCGAGGAACTCACCATCGCCCTGCAACCGC
>JAHEFN010000160.1 GCA_024640185.1 Gemmatimonadota bacterium
GAGGGGGCCCTCGATGATCGTACGGTCGAAGCGACGCCCCGGAGAGATCGGGACGTCAGCGGTCACCTCGGGTGCGGCGGATCCGGAGCCAACGGTAGGCGGCGCGGTGTCCTTGAGGGGTTGGCTCACCGACGGAATCTAGCGGCATCCGCCAACCGAAGGACGTCGGCCCCTTGGCGCGTCACTGATTGCGCTCGATCGTCCAGCGACCGAGCAGACGGGTGTCGGGATCGACAATGACCTCGACCGGCGTCGCAGCGAGCGGCACACGGGTCGTCACCATCCCATCCGGGCCGATCTCGACGGTGGTCCGGGCCCGAGATCCATCGGCGAGCACGAGGTCGAGATCGACCGCCAGGTGAAACGCATACGGAGTGGGTGGCTGCCTCACCGTGATGACCGCGGCCTCGGCGACCTCGTCATGACGCCAGCTGACCTCCAGGGTCGGGATGCCCCCCTGGTACAACCACTCGCGAAAGAAGGTCGTGAAGTCTCGTCCGGTGACTTCCTCCATCGTCTGCCGAAACCCCGCGGTGGTCGCATTGCGGTCGCGGTACCGCCGGTGATACGCCTGGATCCCCCGCCAGAACGCCTCATCGCCCATCTCCTGACGCAGCATGTGCAGGGTCCACGCCCCCTTTTGGTAGGTCATCCCGGTGGTGACCTGGGCCATGTCGGTGAGGTTGGCGTGGACCACCCGGTAGTCCGGCCGCTCGGTGTAGAAGGCGAGGATCCGTTCCCGACTCTCCCGCAGTCCCGTCACGAAGTCGTCCCGACCCCTGGCATGTTCGCGATACAGCAGCGTGAAGTAGGTCGCGAACCCTTCACTCAGCCAGACATCGTTCCAATCGTCCTCGGTGACCGCGTTGCCGAACCATTGGTGGGCCAGCTCGTGCACGATGACGTTCTGCCAATTGATGGCGCGGGTCCCGCTGACCGACCGCTCACCATACAAGATCGCGCTGGCGGCCTCCATCCCGCCGCCGACGCTCGGCGACACGATGTTGGCGAGCTTCTCATAGGAGTACGGCCCCACCCGCGCGTTGAAGAAGGTCATGGCATCGCAGGTCGGCTCGGCGAAGTCATGGAACCCTGCCTCGCGATCCTGGCGGTACACCCAGGTCTGGATCGGTACCCCGAGGCAGCTGGCACGATGTTCGACGGCGAACTCGGCCACGCCCAGCACATAGAGCCAGGTGGCAATCGGAACCGACTGCTTCCAGTGGGTCCGTCGCTGTCCCTCGCCGAGATCGGTCTCCTCGATCAACAGCCCGTTGGAGACCACCTGATAGTGCGACGGTGCAATGACGACCATCTCGCTGGTGGCCTTGTCATAGGGGTGGTCAACCGTGGGCAACCAGTGATGGGCGCGGTTGGGCCAGTTGTCGCTGAAGATGGTGCGATCGCCGTGCATGTTGGGGCCGATGCGCAGGGCATCGGCCGGTCGACCGCGATAGCTGATCCGCACCACGACCAGTTCGCCGGCCAGGGTGGCCCGCCCCAACGAGATGAACAACTGGTCCTCGGCATGTCGGAACAGCAGCTCGCGATCGCCCCACCGAATCGCCTGCACCGTCATGCCGCGCCCCTCGCGCCCTGCCGTCGCCTGGGCGAGGTCCAGGCGGAGCACCGAATCCCCACCGGTGAGGAAGCGTGCCCGGACCTCGGCGTCGGCGCGCAGCGTGTCATCCACGTCCGAGAGGGCGATCTCGAAGCGATAGTGCTCGATGTCGATCCCGGGATGCTTCGGGTAGGCATCGCGCGGGGGCGTCGCCCCGGGATCGGCGGTCAGGAGCAGGAACGGCAGGAGCAGACTGAGCAGCATGGCGGAACCGGAGTGGCGAGAGGAGGGAGGGGCGTACGTGAGGGCGATGCATGGTCGCCCCCGATTGCCGGGATGGCAATCCCCCGGGGTCGTGTGTCGCTCGGGCACCGGGGCGCGCAGGGTCGATCGATGATGCACGAAGGGGGGCACCGCCGCGAGTTGGTGTCCCCCCTTCGCGTCCGGGGGCAGCCTCACCCCGGAATCACCTCATGCCGATCGCGTCAGCCACACTCGCTGAAGCCGCAGACATGACACTTCATGCATCCCTCGGCGAACTCAAGCTGCGATCCACAGTCGGGGCAGGCACCGGCGAGTGTCTCCGACATCCCCGAGAGCATCATCTGCTTGTCCTCGTTGGTCACCCGCACCATCGGTGACGGTGCGGCGGCCGCCTCGGTGTCGGTCAGCAGGTCCTGTTGCACACCCTGCCGGTCGCTCATGTACTTCTCCAGCGCGATGCCAACCGCATCGGGCACCGACAGCACCTTGTTCGGTCCGAGGCCGATCGCCCGGTCGGAGGAGATGCCGCGCAGCTGCCGGTAGATCTCCTTCATCGGGATCCCCGAGCGCAGGGCCAGGGAGATCAGCCGGGCGATCGCCTCGACATCGGCCATCAGCGCGCCACCAACCTTGCCGAGCGACATGAAGACCTCAAACGGCTGGCCCTTGTCGTCCTCGGTGATGTTGACGTAGAGGTCGCCGAGTGGCGTCTGCAGCCGTCGGGTGCTGCCCCGCAGCAGTTCCGGCCGGGAACGCTTCTGCCGCCGCTGCAGGTTCTCGCTCTCGAGTTCGTGGACCAGCTGCCGCAAGCGCACCATCTCCGCCTCGGCCTCGGCAAGCTGGGACGCGGCCTCGACGGCCGCGGCCCGCTGGTCCTCGGCGCTGGCATCGGCCGGCGGCAGCTCGAGGTCGTGTCGTGCCGCGGACCGCCCGGTCGCCGTGGCGTCCTTGGCGACCTGCGTCGCGGTGGTGCCGGTGGAGAGGACCTGGAAGTCGCGCGAGCCGTCGCGGTAGACCGTCACGCCCTTGCAGCCGAGATCGTAGGCCATCTGGTAGATCTGCTCGACGTAATCCTCGGTCGCCTCGTTGGCAAAGTTGCAGGTCTTCGAGATCGCCGAATCGTTGAACTCCTGGAACCCCGCCTGCATCCGAATGTGCCACTCGGGGGCGATGTGATTGGCGGTGACGAAGACGCGCTGCCACTTGGCCGGCACCTCCTCCATGTCGATCCGACCCTCGGCGGCGATCCGCCGCATCAGCTCCTCGGAATACCAACCCTCTCGCTTGGCGATCGCCACGAAGTCGCCGTTGGCGTCGGGCATCAGCACGCCGGCCTGATTGCGCATGAAGGCCACCGCGAACAACGGCTCGATGCCCGACGAGCAGCCGGCAATGATCGAGATCGTGCCGGTGGGCGCCACGGTCGTGACGTTGCAGTTGCGCAGCTTCCGCATCGGCCGGATGCGGTTGCCATCGGCGTCGCGGGCGCAGGTCGCGTCCGGGCCCCAGATGCTCTGGGTCCACTCCGGAAAGACGCCCCGGATGCTGGCCAGCCGCTCCGACTCGTTCTTGGCCTCGTCGTCGACGAACTGCTGGATCCGGCGACCGAGATCGACGGCCTCCTGGGAGTCGTAGGGAATTCCGAGCCGGACGAAGGTATCGGCGAGCCCCATGACCCCGAGGCCGATCCGGCGGATCCGGTTGGCAAGATCCGTGATCTCGGGAAGCGGGTAGGCGTTGGCGTCGATCACGTTCTCGAGGAAGTGCGTCGTCAGGTGCACCACCTGGCGAAGGCGATCCCAGTCGAGGTCATCGCCATCGACGAAGGCCCCGAGGTTGATCGAGCCGAGGTTGCAGACGTCGTAGGGGAGCAGCGGCTGCTCGCCACACGGGTTGGTCGCCTCGTAGAGCCCCAGGTGCGGCACGGGATTGAAGTGGTTGGCGCGGTCGATGAAGAAGATCCCGGGCTCCCCGGTCTTCCAGGCGCCGTGGATGATCTTGCCCCAGACCTCGGTGGCGGAGAGTTGGCCGACCACTTCCCCGCTCCGCGGATCCCGCAGGTCGTAGTCCTCGCCGGCTCGAAGCGACGCCATGAAGGCATCGGTGACCCCGACGGAGATGTTGAAGTTGGTGATCTTGGTGATGTCGTCCTTGCAGCCGATGAAGTCGAGGATGTCGGGATGGTCGATCCGGAGAATCCCCATGTTGGCACCGCGCCGGGTGCCCCCCTGCTTCACGACGTCGGTGGACGAGTCATAGAGCGACATGAAGGAGACCGGGCCGCTCGCCACACCCATCGTGGATCGGACGATGTCGTTCTTGGGCCGCAGGCGGGTGAAGGAGAACCCGGTGCCGCCGCCGGACTGATGCACCAGCGCCATCGCCCGGAGGGTGTCGTAGATGCCGTCCTCGCCGTTGGAGAGGGTGTCCGCCACCGGCAACACGAAGCACGCCGAGAGCTGACCCAGCGGCCGGCCGGCATTCATCAGTGTCGGCGAATTGGGCATGAACAGGCGCTTGGCCATGACATCGTAGAACGCCTCGGCCAGCGTCTCGACCGCGCCATCGGATGCGCCATAGGTGGCATCGGGCGCCGCGATGGTCGTGGCCACGCGCCAGAAGAGATCCTCGGCCTGCTCCACCGGCTTCCCCGTCTCGTCCTTGAGGAGGTAACGCTTCTCAAGGACCGTGATGGCATTCGGGGACAACGCGACGGCGCCCCGAGACGGAGACGATTCCATGCGACCTCTCAACTTGTGGCAAAATGGTGTCAGAACAAATGAACCGCGGGGGCCCAACGAAACTGCTCATGCCGATCGGTTGCTCCGTGTAGCCTGGACGGGCCAAGTCGTCCCGGGGCAACGTCAAGGGTAGGCAAGCTAGGGGGCGCTGCCGGCCGGCACAACATCAGAGAATCGTCAAGAACAACACGGCGATAGGGTTTCCACATCACAAAACCACCACGTGATGGCCTTTTCCACATTTTGGGGCCGTCGTGGTGCTCCGGCGAGACCTGCAGGCTAGCGATGGCGCTCCTGCATCGCACGGTAATGCCGCCAAGTGGCGTCCCGACGGGCCGCCAGCTCGGCGTCGACCTCTCGGACCACCCGACACGGCATCCCCACCACCAGGCAGCCGGGCGGCACATGGTACCCCTCGGGCACCAGGGCGCCGGCAGCCACGATGGCCCCCGCCCCCACCACGGCATGGTTGAGGACGATCGCCCCCATCCCGATCAGGGCGTCGTCCTCGAGGGTACAGCCGTGGATGATGGCCCGGTGGCCGATCGAGACCCGGTTGCCGATCGTGCATGGCACCCCATCATCGACGTGTACCATGGTCAGGTCCTGGATGTTGCAGTCATCGCCGATCACCACCCGGTCGGCGTCACCCCGAATCACGGTGCCATACCAGATCGAGGTGTGCGCGCCGACGGTCACGTCGAAGAGCACGGTGGCGGTGGGAGCGATGAAGGCGGTCGGTGCGATGGTCGGCATCCCGGAACAATACACCCCGGAGCTCGCGTCACCGGTGCCCGGTGGTGGGCTCCTCGTGCCGATCGTCGCGAATGATCAGCCCCCGACGCCGTTCGACGGTCCGGCCGCCCGCGGTGAGGGTGACCTCGAGGATGTACTCACCGGGGTCGAGGCCGCCCAGGTCGAGCTCCCGTCGGAACGGCACCACCCGATCCTGGGCCAGAATGCGCTCGGTGATCGACAGCGCCGTGTGATTGCCGAAGAGCAGCCGGCCGAGCCCACCCCGCTGCCTGGTGATGGCCACCGTGATGGTCGCCCGACTCGCCGGGGCGATGCCATAGCCCTCCGCATAGACGGTGATCGTGTCGTGCGGGGCATACACCCCGGCGGCGTCGAGCCACGCGGTGTCTCGCGGAGTGACGGGCCACGGCAGTGAGCGACCGGCCTGACCCAACAGCACGGCGGAGACCTCCAGGGTGGTGGCATCCGGCCGCGGGGCGATCAGGGAGTCGACCGGATACACCACACCCACGTCGGCACCCACCTCCACGCCGAGCCGCATCCTGAGCGGTCCGGGCACGACCTGTATCTCGGCGCGCGCGGCCACCAA
>JAHEFN010000161.1 GCA_024640185.1 Gemmatimonadota bacterium
TCGATGCGCACGTCATCGAACTGGCCGGTGAGATAGAGGGTCCGAATCGCCCGCTGCACGTCACGGAAGGTCACTTCGGTGCCGAGCACGATCCCGGCAGCGGTGCCGATCTGCTCAGAGGTGAGCCGGGCATTGCCCTCGACCACGATGCTGTCGACCCGCGGGAACGCGGGGGCCTGCGCCGCATCCTGGGCCAGGGCCGGGCGTCCCGCCAGGGCCAGGACGAGAGAGAGTGCGGCCGTGATCCAGCGGGCGGTACGGGTCAGCGTGACCTCGCACCGCGGGGTGAGAGCGATCAGGTACCCGTCCCGGTCAGGGCCCGGAAGATCAGGCGATCGCGTTCAGGGGCGAGGTCGATCTCGATGTCATCACCGACCGTGAACTCGCCGGAGAGGATCCGTTCACTGAGTGGGTCCTCGATCCACCGTTGGATCGCCCGCTTGAGCGGCCGGGCGCCGTAGTTCTGGTCGTAGCCGTTGTCCACCAGGAACTCGACCGCTGCCGGGGTGAGCTTCATGTGGTCGCCGAGCCGGCGGCCCATCTCGCGCAACAGCACGCCGACAATCTCGGAAATGTGCTCCTTCTCGAGCGGATGGAAGACGATGACGTCGTCGAGTCGGTTGAGGAACTCGGGGTTGAAGACCTTGGCCATCTCCTCCTTGACCGTCTCGCTCATCTTCTCGAAGGACTGGGCGCCATCCCCGGCGTGGAAGCCGAGGGACTTGCCCTGCATCAGGTCGCGGGCGCCGACATTCGAGGTCATGATGACCACCGTGTTCTTGAAGTCGATCACCCGACCGTAGTTGTCGGTGAGGTGACCCTCGTCGAGCACCTGCAGCAGGATATTGAAGACGTCGGGGTGCGCCTTCTCGATCTCGTCGAGCAGGACCACGCTGTACGGCTTGCGTCGCACCTGCTTGGTCAGCGTCCCGCTGTCCTCATACCCGACGTACCCCGGGGGCGCCCCGATCAGCCTGGAGACCGAGAACTTCTCCATGTACTCCGACATGTCCACCCGAATCAGCGCGGCCGGATCATTGAAGAGGAACTTGGCCAGCGAGCGCGCCAGCTCCGTCTTGCCGACCCCGGTGGGGCCCGAGAAGACGAACGAGCCGATCGGCCGCTGGGGATCCTTGAGCCCCGCCCGCGAACGGCGGATGGCGCGAGAGACCGCCGTGATCGCCTGGTCCTGTCCGACGACATGCTTGTGGAGTTCCTCCTCCATCCGCAGCAGGCGATCCGCCTCGGCCTCCTTGAGGGCGGTGACAGGAATCCCCGTCCATCGCCCGACAATGAAGGCGACGGCCTCCTCGTCGATCACCGGACGGCGGGTCTGCCGTTCCCGTTCCCACGCCTCCTGGACCTCACGGATCTGCAGCTGCAGTTCCCGCTCCCGGTCCCGGAGGGCCGCAGCCTTCTCGAAGTTCTGGTCGCGGACGGCCTCTTCCTTCTCGCCGGTGACCTCCTCGAGCTGACCCTTGAGCTCCCCGACCTCTGCCGGCGGATGCTGGGAGGCCAGCCGCGCCCGGGCGCCGGCCTCGTCGATCACGTCGATCGCCTTGTCGGGCAGGAACCGGTCGGTGATGTAGCGCTCCGAGAGCTCCGCGGCCGCATGAAGGGTCTCGTCCGGCAGGGTGACGCGATGGTGTTCCTCGTACTTCGAGCGCAGCCCCTGGAGGATCTGCACCGTCTCCTCGATGGAAGGTGGTTCGACCAGGACCGTCTGGAAGCGGCGCTCGAGGGCCCCGTCCTTCTCGATGTACTTGCGGTACTCGTTCAGCGTCGAGGCACCGACACACTGCAGTTCGCCGCGCGCCAAGGCCGGCTTGAGCATGTTCGACGCATCGATCGCGCCTTCCGCGGCACCGGCCCCGACCAACGTGTGCAGTTCGTCGATGAAGAGGATCACCTGCTTGCTCTGCGCGATCTCGTTCATGACCGCCTTCAAGCGCTCCTCGAACTGGCCGCGATACTTGGTACCGGCGATGACCGCCGCCATGTCGAGGGAGAGGACCCGATGATCGCGGAGCACATCGGGGCACTGGTTGTTGGCAATCAGCAACGCCAAGCCCTCGACGATCGCGGTCTTGCCGACGCCCGGCTCACCGATGAGGACGGGGTTGTTCTTCTTGCGCCGGGCGAGAATCTCCATCACCCGTTCGATCTCCATCGCCCGGCCGATTGTCGGGTCGAGGGCACCATCGGCGGCGAGCACCGTCAGGTCCCGGCAGAAGTGATCGAGGGCGGGGGTCTTGGACTTCTTCTCGGCCTTCGGGGGCACCGCCTGGGGACTGGGACCGGCGGCGGTCCCGCCGCCCGCGCCGGCTGACGGCGCCGACCCGGATTCGCTGCCGAGCAGGCGCAGCGTCTCGGCCCGTGCCTGCTCGAGGGTGACGCCGCTGTCGGTGAGGACCTGGGCCGCGATCCCCTTCTCCTCACGCAGCAGCCCGAGCAGCAGGTGCTCGGTGCCGACGTAGGAGTGGTTGAGTTCCCGTGCCTCCATCATGGCCAGCTCGAGCACCTTCTTCGCCCGGGAGGTGTACGGCAGTTCGGGACCCGTCGCGGCCGCCGCCTTCCCCTTCTTGACGGTTTCCTCGATCTTGAGCTGGATGTCCTCGAGGTCGACGCCCAGGTTGGTCAGCACCGCCGCGGCCACCCCCTCGCCCTCACGGATGAGTCCCAGCAGGATGTGCTCGGTGCCGACGTACTCGTGATGGAGCCGCGCCGCCTCCTCGCGCGCCATCTGGAGCACCTTGCGAACCCGATCGGTGAAATTGTAGCCGTTCATCCGTCCACCTCCCCATCCATCATCCGCCGCACCACGCTCGCGCGATGCGCCGGCAGCGCCTCATCATCGAGGCCGGTGTCCGCCGACCGGGCCACGTGCGCATCCTGCGCCAGGACCAGCAGGCGGTTCAGTGTCGTCCAACCCAACGTCGGCAGCAAGCCGAGCTCGACCCCCAGCCGCACCCCACTGAGCAGGTTGAGCGTTTCCTCGAAGGCGAGCACCCGGGCATGTCGCAGCAATCCCCAGGCCCGCCAGACCCGATCCTCCACCAGCAGCGGGGCGTCACGCATCAGGACCTGCCGCGCCCGCTGCTCGTGCCCCATGACCTCCACCACCAGCCGCGAGAGGTGGTCGAGCAGCTCCGCCTCGGACTTCCCCAGCGTGGTCTGGTTGGAGAGCTGAAAGAGGTTGCCGCGGACCTCGCTGCCCTCACCCCAGAGCCCTCGATGGGTCAAGCCGACCTGGGAGAGCCCCTGGAGCACCTTGCCGATCTCACGGGTAAGGACGAGCGCGGGCAGGTGGATCAACACCGACGCGCGCAACCCCGTGCCAACATTGGTCGGACAGGCGGTAAGATAGCCGAACTCCGGGTGGAAGGCGAAGGAAATCCGCTGCCCCAATTCACTGTCCAACCGTTCAGCGGCCTGGCGTGCACCCTCGAGTGCAAAGCCCGGCATCAGGGCCTGAATCCGGAGGTGATCCTCCTCGTTGCACATCACCGCCTGACCACCATCGGCCAGGACCGCCGCGCCACTGCGGACCGTGCCGGTGGGGTCGAGACCGGCCAGTTCCCTCGACACCAGCTGTTGCTCGTGCAGCCAGAGGCGTGAGAGCCTCGGCAGGGCATCGAGTCGGTGCCAACTGGCCCCGGCAAGCTCGGGGATCTCGCTGGAGGCGCGCTCGACCTGTCGGAGCACGGCGTCGCGGTCGTCGACGGTGTTGCGGCCCCAGAAACGGCATCCGGCGAGGTTGCGGGCCAGGCGAACCCGGGACGAGATCACCAGGCCGGCCTCGGGACCATCGCCCGCGAGCCACGGCAGCTCGAGCGCCTCGGTCATGGCCGGTCGTCCTCTGTCAAGGCCCGGAGCTGGTCGCGGAGCTCGGCGGCCTGCTCGAAGGCCTCGAGCTCGATGGCCCGGTCAAGCGCATCCTGAAGGCGGAGCCGCTCGTAGATCGCCCGTCGGGGGCCGGCGTCCTCGACCGCCGGATCGTCGTACCACTCACCGACATGACGGGTCGCGCCGTGCAGCCGCCGGAGCAGGTCCCGGAGGGAGCGCGCGAAGGTCTCCCAGCAGACCGCACAGCCGAGCCGTCCGGTCGCGCGGACATCCGCCAGGGACGCCCCGCAGCTGGGACAGGTCGCCGTCGCGTTGGCCTCGGCGGTCGGCGTGGTGATCGCCGGACCGAGCGCGGCCAGGAAGGACCCCAGCGGCGATCCCTCGCCCGGTGTCTCGCCGGCGATGCCTCGCGCCGCCGCGCACTGTCCGCAGAGGTGGACCGTGACCACCTGCTCCCCCTCGACGTGGGTGACGTGGACGGAGGCCTCGCGCTCGTGACAATCGCCGCAGGCACTCATGGCGTCATCTCCGCCGCTGCGATCTCGCGCAGCCGACCGCGTTCGAGCGTCAGCACCCGATCCGCCCGGGCAGCGAGGTCCCGATTGTGGGTCACCGTCACCAGCGCCACGCCCTGGTCGCGAGCGAGATCACTGAGCAGGTCGTGCAGCGCGGCGCTGGTCGCGGGATCCAGGTTGCCGGTCGGTTCATCGGCCAGCAGCGCGGCCGGCCGGTGCACCAGTGCCCGGGCCAGGGCGACCCGCTGCTGCTCACCGCCAGAGAGCAGCGGGGTCCGCGATCGGGCCCGTGGGGCAAGTCCGAGCGTGCTCAGCATCGCCATCGCGCGCGGTGTCGCCTCGTCCCGGCTCATCCCACCGATCAACAGCGGCATCATCACGTTCTCGACCGCCGTGAAATCCCGCAGCAGGTGGTGGAACTGAAAGACGAATCCGATCCGGGCGTTGCGGCGGTGGGCGAGTGCCGCAGGATCATCGTTCTCGTACGGGGTGCCCTCGAGCATGACCTCGCCGGCATCGGGGCGATCGAGGGCCCCCAGCAGGTGCAGCAGGGTGCTCTTGCCACAGCCGCTCGCCCCGACGATCGCCACGAACTCCCCCGGTGCCACCGCCAGCGAGAGGCCATCGAGCACCGTGAAGCTCTCGCCGTCGCCACCGGTGAACCGTCGCACCAGGTCATGGGCCTCGAGAATCGGCGTCATTCGGCCCGCACCGCCTCGACCGGGGTGAGGGCCGCCGCCCGCCGGGCCGGATGGATGGTGGCCACCACGGCCAGCGCCATCGAGGCCAGGACCACCACCAGCACATCGACGGGGTCGATGTGGATGGGGAGGTGGTCGAGGAAGTAGATGCTTGGGTCGATCCGCACCAGCCCCGTCTGGTCGACGATCAGCGCGGTGGCCAGCCCCAGGATGAGGCCGAGCGATGTCCCGAGCAGCCCGATGATGGCCCCCTGGGTGAGGAAGATCCGGCCCACCGAGCGGGCCGGCAGGCCCATCGCCTGCAGGATGCCGATTTCCCGGGTCTTGAAGGCCACCAACATCGTGAAGGTGCCGACGATGTTGAACGCCGCCACGATCATGATGAAGAAGATCACCAGGCCCATGCCAAGCTTCTCGAGCTTGAGCGCACCAAAGAGGGCGGCATTCTGTTCCTGCCAGGTCTCGACCCGGACCGTCGGGGCGAGGGAGCCCTCGAGCCGGGCCTGCACCGCTGGTGCCTGCCACGGATCCTCGACCATCACGCTGATCGTCGACACCGCCTCACCGAGTCCGGCGAAGGCCTGCGCGGTCTCGCGGTCCATGACCACGAACTCGTTGTCGTAGATGAACATTCCCGTCTCGAACAGCCCGGTGACCCGCATCGTCCAATAGACCGGTGTCGGCGACCCGGTCATCCGCGAGACGCGCACCGAGGTGGGCGAGACCAACCGGACCAGGTCACCGGGATAGGCCTGCAGTCGCTGCGACAGCCGGTGGCCGAGCAGGATGCCGCCCTCGGCCGAGTCGCCGGGGATCATCCCCGCGACCATCGTCCCCTCGGTGAT
>JAHEFN010000162.1 GCA_024640185.1 Gemmatimonadota bacterium
CCGACCCCGGTTACCACGACCCGACGCGTCACGTCACTTGCCAAGCTTTTCGTTCAGGTAGCCGAGCGCGTCACCCACGGTCCGCAGCTTCTCGGCGTCCTCATCCGGGATGTCGATGTCGAACTCCTTCTCGAAGGCCATGACCAGCTCCACGGTGTCGAGGGAGTCAGCGCCGAGGTCCTCCATGAACGAGGCCTCCGGGGCGAGCTTTTCACGCTCGACTCCGAGCTCCTCGACAATGATGTCCTTGACCTTCTCCTCCACGTCGCTCATCTGATGCCTCTCACGCCTGGGTGTGAATGATGGACTTGCTCAACTGATCATCCCGCCGTCGACCACGAGGACCTGCCCCGTGACATAGCCGGCGAGGTCTGAGGCGAGGTAGAGAACCGCCCCTGCAATCTCCGTCGGGGCACCGAGGCGCCCCAGCGGGATCGACTCCAATAATGCCAACCGAGGCCCCTCGGGCAAGACGGCCGTCATGTCGGTCTCGATGAATCCCGGGGCAATGCAGTTCGCCAGCACCCCGCGAGCCGCGTATTCCTTGGCGATCGACTTGGTGAAACCGATCAAGCCGGCCTTGCTCGCGGCGTAGTTCGATTGCCCCGCGTTGCCGGTGAGACCGACCACGCTGGTGATGTTGATGATCCGACCATGCCGGCGCTTCATCATCCCCTTGATGACGCACTGGGTGGCGATGAAGGCCCCCCGGAGATTCGCGGCGAGGACCTCGTCCCAATCGGCCTCCGACAGCCGGAGGAGGAGGTTGTCGCGGGTCAGTCCGGCATTGTTGACCAAGATGTCCACCGGACCGAGCGCTGCCTCGCAGGCTGACACGGCGGCGCGAATCGCCTCGGGGTCGGTAACGTCGCAGGCGAATCCTCGTGCCCGCTCGCCCAGCGCCTCGGCGACGGCGGTGGCCGTCTCGGCGGAGCGACCGAGGATCGCCACGGAGGCCCCCGCCTCATGGAGGGTCTCGGCGATGGCACGGCCGATGCCGCGGGTGCTGCCGGTGACGAACGCCACCCGTCCGGTGAGGTCGATCGTGATGCTCATGAGGCCAACCACGCGTCGAGGTCCTTGGCAGTGCCCAGCGGCGTGCAGGAGGCCGTGGGGATGATCTTCCGCAGCAAGCCGGTGAGGACGGCACCCGGCCCGATTTCGAGCCACTGGGCATCAGGCCAGCGGGCGGCCAGCACCCGCATCGACTCCACCCAGCGCACCGGCGCGGTGAGCTGGTCCGCCAGCAGACGACGGGCGGTCGCCACCTCGGAGACCAGCTCGGCACTGGCGTTGGCAACGACCGGAAAGGCCGGGGGATGGAACTCGGCAGCCGCGAGTGCCTCGGTGAGGCCCGGGACGGCCGGCTCCATCAACGGCGAATGGAAGGCCCCGCTGACCTTGAGGGCGATCACTCGCTTGGCTCCGGCGGCGTGGCAGGCGGTTCCGGCCGATTCCACGGCGGCCGGGTCACCGCTGATGACGGTCTGGTCCGGGGTGTTCAGGTTGGCGGCGACCACCACCCCGGCTTCGCCGCCGGAGCTCGCCCGGCAGGCGGCCTGGACGGCGTCGGCCTCGAGACCCAGCACGGCGGCCATCGCGCCGGGGCGCCGTTGTCCAGCCTCGAACATCAGGGCACCACGGCGACGGACCAACTGGGCCGCGACCGTCGGCGGCAGCATGCCCGCCGCGACCCAGGCGGAATACTCGCCGAGCGAGTGCCCCGCCGCCGCCACGACCTGCCCGGCCACCCGCTCGCGGATCACCGCGAGCACGGCGGCACTGTGGGCCAGGATGGCGGGTTGGGTGTTGTGGGTCTCGACCAATTGCTCTTCCGGACCGTCCCACATCACGGGGGTGAGCGGAGCATCCAGTGCGGCATCGATCGCCGCGAGCGTCTCGGCGGCCGGGGCGAAACGATCGGCCAGATCACGCGCCATGCCGACCTTCTGGGCACCCTGTCCTGGACAGAGGAGGATGGTCACCATCGCAGGACCACGCTGCCCCAGGTGAAGCCCGCCCCGAAGGCCACCAGCATGATGATCATCCCGGGCTTGAGTTTCCCCTCGGCCTGCGCCTGCACCAACGCCAACGGAATGCTGGCGGAGGAGGTGTTGCCGTACCGGTCGAGGTTGACCATCACCTTGCTCATCGGGATGCCGGCGTGCTTGGCGGTGGCTTCGATGATCCGGAGGTTGGCCTGGTGGGGCACCAAGAGGTCGATCGCGTCCGGCGGCAGCCCCGCCCGGGTGATCGCCGCATCGGTGCTGCGGCTCATGGCGAGCACCGCCGCCTTGAAGACCTCTCGCCCAGCCATCCGCATCAGGTGCCGCTTGTCGCGGACCGTCTCCTCGGTGAGCGGCTCGGCCGCCCCGGCGCCGGGGATGTAGAGCAACTCGGCGAGGTCACCGTCGGCCCCGAGGTACGTGGCCAGGATGCCGCGGTCGTCGTCGGGGGTGGTGCGGCGAAGCACGCAGGCGCCGGCGCCATCACCGAAGAGGATCGCGGTCGAGCGGTCCATCGGGTCGGTGATCGTCGAGAGCTTCTCCGCGCCGACGACCAGGATGGTGTCCCCCTGCCCCGTCGACATCAGTCCCTCAGCGACCGTCAGGCTGTAGACCCAGCCGGGACAGGCGGCCACCAGGTCAAAGGCCCAGGCATTCTTGGCGCCAAGGGCGGATTGCAGGTCGCAGGCGATGGAGGGAAGCCGGCGATCGGGGGTGACCGTGGCGAAGACGATGCCGTCGAGGTCGGCAGCTTCCACCCCCGCCTGCTGCATCGCGTCGCGGGCCGCGCGCAGCGTGTAGCTGGAGAGGGATTCGTCGGCCTGGGCGATGTGGCGCTGCCTGATGCCGGTGCGCTCGACGATCCACGCATCGGTGGTGTCGAGGGTCTGCTCCAGGTCGTGGTTGGTCACGACGCGATCGGGGGCGGCCGCGCCGATACCGGCAATTCGGGCGAACGGGCGTGTCATGGGCATGTTCCCCGTCAGCCGTCGTGTTGAGCGAATTCGGCCGCGATGTGGGCGTTGAGGCCGGTGCGGACCGACTCGACGGCCATGCGAATCGCATTCTTGACCGCGAACGCCGTCGACGAGCCATGGCAGATGATCGGAACCCCGCGGACGCCGAGCAGGGGCGCGCCGCCGTACTCGCCGTAATCCAGGAACTTCATGAGCGGCCGCAGGTCGGGTGAGCGGAGCAGCTCCGGGGTGTCGCGCTCGAGGAGCGCCTTCACCAGGGTGGACATCGACTCATAGAACTTGAGCACCACGTTGCCGACGAAGCCATCGCACACAAAGACATCGATGGGACCGTGTTCCGGATGGGGGACCACGATGTCCCGGCCCTCGACGTTGCCGACGTAGTTCAGCCGGCTCTCCGCCCGGAGCAGCAGGTGGGCCTCGCGGGCAATCTTGTTGCCCTTCTCATCTTCCTCGCCGACGTTGATCAGCCCGACCTTGGGGTTCTCGCGGTGCAGCACGTCGCGCATGTAGAGGGCGCCGAGGTGGGCGAAGTTCACCAGCTCCCGGGCGGAGCAGTCGACGTTGGCGCCGGCGTCGAGCACCAGGATCGGCTCAGGCAGCGCGGGAAAGAAGGAGGCAACGGTGGCGCGATCGACTCCCTCGTGGAGGCCGAGAATCACGGTGGCGGCGGCGAGGGTGGCGCCGGTGTTGCCTGCCGACACGAAGGCGTCGGCCTTCCCCTCGTGATGCAGCGAGAGCCCGACCACCAGCGAGGAGTCACGCTTCTGACGGATGGCCTGCAACGGCTTGTCGTCCATCGTCACCACTTCGGTGGCGGGGACGATGCTGATCCGGGATCGATCGATGTCGGGATGCGCCGCAAGCTGCGGCTCGATCGCCTCGGGGCGACCGACCAGCAGCAGCGAGAAATCCGCTGCGAGCTCGGCGAGGGCCAGCGCCGCGCCCTCGACCTCGACGGCCGGGGCGTTGTCGCCACCCATCGCGTCGAGGGCGACGCGTATCACGGCCTAGTTGTCCTCAACCTCGAGGCGCTTCTTGCCGCCATAGTAGCCGCAAGACGGGCAGACCCGGTGCGACAGTCGCGGCGAGCTGCACCGTGGACAGGCCTGGGGCGGGATGCCCTTCGCGGTATGGTGCCCACGGCGCAGACGCTTGCGGGACTTGGAGAGTTTTCTCTTGGGGACTGCCATAGCTGCCTCAATTGGTCGAGCCGGATGCCGCGCACGCGCACGGTCCGGCGTTCAAATCCGCCCCGCAACCGGGACAGAGCCCCTTGCACGCCTCTCCGCAAAGCGGAAAGGGCGGCGTACGCAGGACCAGTTCCTCCCGCACCGCTGTCGACACCTCCACAACGGAGGTGTCGGGCGACAACGGGTACACGCTCGGATCATCGATCAAATCGGGATCCGCCGAAAAGACCACCGACATCTGCTCGTCAATCGGCTGCTCCACCCGCCCGAGACAGCGGCGGCACTCGCCGATCACCAGCGTCGTCAGCCGCACCTCCCACAGGAAGGTGTCCTGCTGAGTCGGCCGCAGCACCCCATCGATCTCCACCGGTGCCCCGAGGACCAGCAGCAGCCCCTCGAACAGCGGATCGTCAGCTGGAATCGTCGCGACCGTTTCGGCCCCGCCGCTTCCAAGCTGGCGGATGTCGACGCCGGGCACAGCCATCAAAAATACCTCACGGAGCGCACCCGGGTCAAGCCGGGAGGGTCACCCCGAGAGAGGCTAACTCACGCTCGGGGAAGAAGAAAGCGATCTCTCGGGCGGCGTTCTCGTCGCTGTCCGACCCGTGGACGGCGTTCTTCCCCATCGACTCGGCGTAGAGCTTCCGGATGGTCCCCTCAGCCGCCTTGGCAGGATCGGTGGCGCCGATGGCGTCTCGCCAGGCCCCGACGGCGGCGTCGCCCTCGAGGGCCAGAGCCACCACGGGGCCGGAACTCATGAACTCGACCAGTTCCCCGTAGAATGGCCGTTCACGGTGGACGGCGTAGAAGGCCTCGGCCTCCACCCGTGCCAGCCGCAGTTGACGGATCGCCCGGATCGTGAAGCCGGCGGCCTCGGTGTGGGCCAGGATCTGGCCCGTCTTGCCGCCGCTGACCGCGTCGGGCTTGATCATCGCGAAGGTGAATCGTCCAGCCATTGCCACTCCATTGTGGGGGCACCGCGGTGCCCCGGTCTGTCACTAGGCAACACGCAAGACCTGTGGTGACAGCGTCTTGCGTGTTGTCATCTTGCGTACTACGTGAGCTGTGCCTTGAGGATGGCGACCACGTCGACCGGGCGCCGCATGATGCCGATGCCCGCCGCCTCGAAGGCTTGGAACTTCTCCTCAGCGGTGCCGCTGGCGCCGGAGATGATCGCTCCGGCGTGCCCCATCCGGCGCCCCGGCGGTGCCGTCTGGCCAGCAACGAACCCCGCCACGGGCTTCTTGACGTGCTGCTGGATGTAGGCCGCCGCCTCCTCCTCGGCCGTGCCACCGATCTCGCCGATCATCACGATCGCCTCGGTGGCGGGGTCGGCGTTGAAGGCCTCAAGGACGTCGATGAAATTGGTGCCGATGATCGGATCGCCACCGATCCCCACACAGGTGCTCTGGCCGAGGTTGTTGTGCGTCAGGTGATGGACCACTTCGTAGGTCAGGGTCCCCGAGCGGGACACCAGCCCAATCGGACCTGGCGCCACGATCGTCCCGGGGATGATGCCGACCTTGGCAGCGCCGGGGCTGATCAATCCGGGACAGTTGGGACCGATCAGCCGGGTGCCCCGCTCCTGCAGGAAGGGCATCACGGTGGTCATGTCGAGCACCGGGACTCCTTCCGTGATGCAGACCACGAGGGGGATCCCGGCGTCGGAGGCTTCCATGATCGCCCCGGCCGCC
>JAHEFN010000163.1 GCA_024640185.1 Gemmatimonadota bacterium
GCAACAGCGCGCGGGTGTCATGGGTCTCGTAATTGTCGAGGTGTGGCCCCGAACCATGCAGGTCCCGGTCGATCGAATGCCCGGTGCGGTGCACGAAGTACTGGCCGTAGCCGGCGGCCTCGATCACCTCGCGGGCCGCCCGGTCGCCGCGGAAGCCCTCCACGGGCTTGCCGGCAGCAATGCGTGCCTGCAAGGCCGCGACCGCCGCATCACGAGCATCCCGAACCGTCTCCCAGACCTCCTGCACCTTGGCCGGCACCGTGGCCCCACTGAACCCCATCCAGGTCTGGTCGGCGAACACCGCGCCCTCGTGCATCCCCGCCCAAAGGTCGAGCAGCACCACCTCGTCGGGTCCGAGGGTCCGGTCCCGACCGGCGATCGGCTCGTAGTGCGGATTGGCGGCGTTGGGCCCGAACCCAACGATCGGCAGGGTGTCGATGAACATCCCGGCGTGCTGCATCGCTGCGATCACCTCGGCCTGCATCCCGCTCTCGCTCAGCGTGCCGTCGGTGCGGTGCACCGCCTTGGCGAGGGCGCCGAGGGCGATCCCGCGGAGCAGTTCGGCAGCCGTGATGTGCTCCGCCGTTTCGGCCGCGCTCCAGGTGGCCGCGAACCGGGTCACCAGGTCGGCACTCGGCACGATCGTGGCGCCGAGCGACTCGAGGAGGTCGATCACCCCCCAGGGGATGCGGTCGAGGTAGGGCACCGCGTCCTTGGGCGAGATCTCCATCGCGGCCGTCTGGCCCCCGACGGTCGCCTCGAGGGCCTCGTGCAGCTCGGCGTGCCGGGAGTATTGCAGGATCCGGCCTGGAAAGTCGGCGAATGGCTGCATCTCGATGCGGTGGACGATCGCCGTGAGTTCGCCCTCGCGGGGAATCCACAGGAAGGTCCGGCGGGTGGTCAGGTTGCCGCCGGGCATGATCCGGTTGGCAACCGGGTTGCAGCCGTGGAAGTCGAAGAGCAGCCAACCATCGGCGCCGGCCTCCGTGAGGCCCTCGGCGAGGGCGGCGCGGTCGAGCGTGGCAAGATCAGTCATTCGTACCCCTGGGCGCGCTCGGCGCGCCAGATGCAATGGCGGTCGCCCTGGCCGCGACACGCCTCGTGAACCATGGCACCCTCGATCCCCGCGACCAGCCGGAGCAGTTCGCCCAACGCCGCCGTGTAGAACCGGCAGCCGACGCCGTCTGGCCGTGCCTCCAGGGGCAACGACTCGGTGGCGAGGGCCCGGGCCAGGCCGTCGACGGGGGTGAGGTCGAGCACCAGCCAGCGGCGGGACAGCGCGGCCGCCCCACGGAGCCGCAGCGCCACGCCCAGCTTTCCGGGCGAGATCGCTGCCAACAGCTTGCTGCCGCGGCCCCGCCGGCGAGCGGCGTAGCGCGCCGCACGACGCCCGGCATCGGCATAGACCAGTTCGGCATCGGGGCGTCGGCCCACCAGGATGAAGACCGCCAGTACCTCGTCGCGGCCGACATCACCTGCGTCATCGGCCACCGCACGGTAGCGAGCCACCTGCGCGGCGACCGTCGGCGAGAGACCGAGCCGCTTCGAGGCGAGCTCGTGCTCCAGCGCACCCAACCCGTCGTCGGGCGGCGTATCGATATTCTGCACCGCCTCGAGGAGCGAGAGCGGCAGAATGGCGGGCACGGTTGTGGTCATGGGCTGGGCAAAACTACACAGGAGAGGAGCCCGGCGGCTACGGCCACGGGCACCTCGCGGCACAAGATCGGGTCCCCGGATATTGTTAGGCATGTTCAGCCACCCCACCTCGTTCGACGATGAGGTGCTCCCCCATCTCGACCTGCTGTACCGGGTCGGCCTGCGCCTGACGGGCGATCCGGCCGCCGCTGAGGACCTGGTGCAGGAGACCGTCCTCAAGGCGCTGCGTGCCTGGTCGTCGTTCCGGCCGGGCTCCAACGCCCGGGCCTGGCTGGTGACGATCCTCCGGAACCAGTTCATCAACACCTGGCGGAAGCAGAAGCGGGCACCGACAGGGATCGATCCCGAGTCGATCCCGGATCAACCTGACCGGAACAACCCCGACCCCGAGGGACGTTTCTTTGCCGAGCTGGTTGATGAGACGGTGACCGAGGCCCTCGATGCCCTGCCGGATGACTTCCGAGAGGTGGTCATCCTCAGCGACCTCGAGGGGCTGCCCTACGCCGAAGTGGCCGAGGCGCTCGCCATCCCCGTCGGCACCGTCAAGTCCCGGCTCTTTCGGGGCCGACGGATCCTGCAGGGCACCCTTCGACGTTATGCCGAAGAGACCGGTGTCATCCGGCCGAGGGAGGAACAGCGATGACCGAACAGCCAGACTGGGATTGCCGCCGTGCGGGGGAGGAGCTTGATGCCTTCGTCCGTGGCGATCTCCCACTCGCCGAGGCCGGTCGCATGCAGTCGCACCTCGATCGTTGCGGCCATTGCGCGGAGGTCGCCCGGTACGAGCAGGCCTTCCGGGACCGCCTCCGGGCGATCGACACCGACACCTGCTGCCCGGAGGCGCTTCTCCAGCGGATCCGGGACCTGCTGGCAAGCCCACCCCGTGAGTCCTGAATCCCATGACGTCCTGATCGTCGGCGGCGGACCGGCCGGCAGTGCGACGGCGATCCGCCTCGCCGCTGAAGGCCTCGATGTCGCCCTCCTCGATCGCAGCCATTTTCCGCGGCTGAAGTGCTGTGCCGAGTACGGTTCCCCCGAAGCCGTTCGGGAACTCGACCGTCTCGGCGTGCTTCCCGCGCTCGATCGCCACCACACGACCCGGCTGACCGGGACGACGGTCACCGCCGCCGCGGGGAGCCAACTCCATGGCCGTTTCGCCGAGGCGGGTGGCACGCCGTTCCGGACAACCGGCTTGGCAATGCCGCGGCGGATCCTCGACGCCGAGCTGCTGGCGCATGCCGGTCGGGCCGGTGCCACGATCCGGGAGGGGTGCCGGGTGCAGACCCTGTCGCGCCGACCCGATGGCCGGATGACGGTGACCGTGGAGGAGGCCGGCCGCACGCGCACGCTGACCGGCCGGGTGGTGGTCGGGGCTGATGGTCTCCGTTCCCGCATCGCCCGCGAGCTCGGCCTCCGGACGAGGGGCCGCCTCGCCCGGATCGCCTTCGTGGCACATGTCGAGGGCGTCGAGGGGATGGTGCCCAGCGCGGAGATGCATGTTGGTCGACCGGGCTATGTCGGCCTCAACCCGATCGATGCCCGCACCACCAACGTCGCACTGGTGGTCCCCGCCGACGCTGCCAGTGGCGCCCGGGGGGATGCCGCCGGCTTTCTGCGCCGCGGCCTCGATCAGCTTCCAGCCCTCCGCCACCGGATCGACCTGCGAGGTCTCACGGAGGCGGTGATGGTGACGGGTCCCTTCGACGTGCGGTGCCGGCGGAGCACCGCCGACGGTGCCCTGTTGGTCGGCGACGCGGCCGAGTTCTTCGACCCGTTCACCGGCGAGGGGATTCTCTCGGCCTTGGTGGGGGCTCGACTCGCCAGCGCGACGATCCTCGAGGCGCTCGCGGAGCACGGCCCGGTCGGCCGCCACCGGCTGGCCAGTTACCGCCATGCCCGGCAACGGGCGTTCCGTGGCAAGTGGCTCCTCGAACGGACCATCGGCCATGCCATGCAGTGGCCGGCGCTCTTCGATCGCACCGTGGCCCGCCTCGAACGGCGAGGGATGGCCTCCACCCTGATCGGGGTCACCGGTGGCTTCGTCCCGCACACCAGGATCCTCAACCCATTCGCCCTCATCCGCATGGTGGCATGACCGTGATCGACCCTGCTGGCTTCCGAAACCTCTGCGGCCGCTTCGCCACCGGCGTCACCATCATCACGGCGTTCGATGCGGCAGACCTCCCGACCGGAATGACGGTGAGTTCCTTCACCTCGGTGTCGCTCGACCCGCCACTGGTCTCGGTGGCGATCGACCACGCGGCATCGGCGTTCGCGACCTTCGACGGTGCGGACCGCTTCACGGTCAACATCCTGGCGGCGGATCAGGAGAACCTCTCGCGCCGATTTGCCGCCGTCCTCCCCGATCGATTCGAGGGTGTCGGGTGGCACCGCACCGCGCGGGGCGACCTGCTGCTCGACGGAGCCCTCGCACACCTCTGTTGCGACCGCCATGGGGCCGTGGTGGCGGGTGACCATACAATCCTGATCGGCAGGGTGATCGGCGGCGAGGCGATGGAGCACGGCCGACCGCTCCTTTACTATCGCGGGGGCTACGCCACCGCCGACGGCCTCTGACGGATGCCCGTCCTTCGCGGCTCACCGATCGGCACGGAAGTCCTGGATGACCCCGCGGCCAACCCTGCCCTGGTGGCCAGGATGCTCGAGGAGATCGCCCGGGCCAACCGCTGGTTCGGTGGACGGACCGCGCTGCATCATGGACTGCAGGTCGTGATCGATGCCGCCGACCGGGGTCGCACCATGACGCTCCTCGATGTCGGCACCGGGGCCGGCGACCTGCCGCCCGTGGCGGCGGCGTGGTGCCGCCGCCTGGGCGTCACCCTGCGGAGCATCGGGGTGGAGCGCCACCCTGCCGCGGCCCGCCTGGCAAGGGACAACGGCGTCGCGACCGCGGTGGCGTGTGGCAGCCAGCCACCATTCGCCCCCAAGAGCGTCGACGTGGTCCTCTTGAGCCAACTGCTTCACCACCTCGATGACGATTCCGCGCTGGCGATGCTCGGCGCTGCCGAGCGCGTGGCCCGCCGCGGTGTGATCGTCGCCGACCTGCGACCGTCCCACGCGGCGAGCGTGGCGTTTCGGATCGCGGGCGCGGCCATGCGCTTCGACCACCGCACCGTCGATGATGGCATCACCTCGATGGCCCGAGGCCGTGACCGTGCGCCCCTCGCGGCGCTGTTGCGGCGGGCCGGTGTCGTGGAGCCGGCCGTCACCCGCCTGCCCTTCGCGCGCATCGTCGCGGCGTGGCGCGTGGCGGCGTGATGCGCACCGTCGATCGCCTCCGCATCGCGGCCCACCCCGACACGGTCTGGCCCCACGCCACCGACGTCGAGCGCTGGCCGGCGATCCTGCCGCACTACCGCTGGGTGACCCGGCTCGAGGGACCGAGCGGCGGTGACGGGGTGGTCGAGATGGCGGCCTGGCGACCGTTTGGTGGCCCGCTCAACTGGCCGACCTGGTGGGCATCGCGGATCTGGGTCGATGCCGAGCGCCGGGAGGTTCGGTATCGCCACCTCGCCGGCATCACCGCCGGGATGGATGTGCGCTGGATCGTGGCGGCCTCGCCCGATGGCGGCTGTGACGTGACCATCATTCACAGCTGGAACGGGCCGCGGTGGCCGTTGATCGGTGGACTCGCGGCCTCACTGGTCATCGGCCCGGTCTTCATCCATGGGATCGCCTCGCGGACCCTGGCCGGCATCGCCCGCGTGGCCGAGGGCTCCCGATGAGGCGCCGGGTGGTGATCACCGGCCTCGGTCTGGTCACCCCGATCGGCATCGGCCGTGACGCCGTCTGGCAGCGCCTCCATCAGCCCCATTCGGCGATTGCCACCATCACCCGATTCGATCCGTCGCCGTTCCGCTCGCGCGTCGCCGCGCAGATCGACGACTTCGATCCGGTGGCGGCACTGAGCGCCCGCACCACTCGACGCACCGATCGGTGCTCACAGTTGGCGCTCGCAGCAACCCAGCTGGCGCTTGACGATGCGCGCCTCGACTTGGCCGGCGAATCGCCCGAGCGTGTCGGTGTGATGATGGGCACCGCGCTCGGCGGCATCGGGTTCGCGGAAGAGGAGAACAGCAAGTACGTGGCGGGTGGTCTTCGGGCGGTCGATCCCCTGCTGGCGCTGACGGTGTTCGGCGGGGCGGTGAGCTGCAACGTGGCGATCGCCCACGGCATCACCG
>JAHEFN010000004.1 GCA_024640185.1 Gemmatimonadota bacterium
TGCTGCTCTATGGTGGGGCGATTCACTTGGCGGGGTCCGTCAAGGCGCGCCGGGCAGCCCGCCATGCCACCTCCGACTGGATGGCGATGGAACGGGAGCGCGGCATCTCCGTCACCTCCTCCGTCATGCAGTTCGCCTGGCGTGGCTATCAGGTCAACCTGCTCGACACGCCGGGGCACGCCGACTTCTCCGAAGACACCTACCGTACCCTGGTGGCGGCCGACAGCGCGGTGATGCTGCTCGACAACCGACGGGGCGTCGAGGCGCGGACCCGGCAGCTGTTCGACGTCTGCAAGCTGCGCCGCATGCCGATCTTCTCGTTCGTCAACAAGTGCGATCGGCCCGGAGGCAATCCGCTCCAGCTGGTGAGCGACGTCGAGGCCGACCTGGGCCTCGCCATTCATCCGGTCACCTGGCCGGTGATGACGGGCCAGGGATTCGTCGGGGTCGCGGACCGGCGTCGCGGCGAGGTGTTGCTGTTCGATCGGGCGGTCGACCACGGTGCCACGCTGGTGGAGTCCCAACGGTTGCCGCTCGATGCCCCCGAACTCCGTGACGCGATCGGTGCGGAGGCCCTCGCGGCGCTGGGTGAGGAGCTCGAACTGCTCGAGGTCGCCGGTGCCCCGTGGGATGTCGACGCGATTCGGGCGGGGACCCTCTCCCCGATGTACTTCGGCTCGGCATTGACCAACTTCGGGGTGGCGCCGTTCCTCGAGGACTTCCTGGTCCATGCCCCTTCGCCGTTGCCGCGCGAAGCCGAGGGACGCACCGTCGATCCGACCGATCCCGACTTCACCGGATTCGTGTTCAAGATCCAGGCGAACATGGATCCGCGGCATCGCGACCGGGTGGCCTTCGTCCGGGTCTGCTCAGGCCACTTCACCGCCGGGATGACGGTGCGACTCGCCCGCGGTGGCAAGTCGCTCCGCCTGGCTCAACCGCAGCAGTTCCTCGCCCAGGAGCGCACGGTGATCGACGAGGCATGGCCCGGCGATGTCATCGGGCTCCACGATCGCGGCAACCTGCGGGTCTCCGATTCCTTGTCGCTCAATGGGGACGTCACCTTCAGCGGCATTCCCAGGTTCGCGCCCTCGCTCTTCTCCCGGGTCATCGTCAGTGACCCGATGCGCCGCAAGCACCTCGATACGGGCCTCAAGCAGCTCGGCGAGGAAGGGGCAATCCAGGTCTTCTATCAGGAGTCGATGGCCGGGCCGGTCCCGATCGTCGGCGCGGTGGGGATGCTGCAGTTCGATGTCCTGCTGCACCGGCTCGAGAATGAGTACGGCGTGCCCTGCCGGCTCGAGTCGCTGCCGTTCCGACTGGCACGGTGGGTCCGGGGACCCGAGGCCGCGATCGAGCGACTGGTCGAGGGCCGCTCTCGGCTGCGACTCTTCGGGGCCAAGGGAGAGAGCATCCTGCTCTTCGAGGACGAGTGGGCGCTGCGGCATGGGATGGAGGCCGGCGACACGCTGGAATTCCTGGAGACGGCGCCCTAGCTGCTGCAGCTCACCACGATCTCCCGGGCCCATGCGGGTGGACCGGCCGCGAAACGCTCAAATGCCGGATGCTCTCTGAAGGGGTCATCGAGGAGCGCCCGTACCGCATCCACCGCCGCGAAGTTCCTCGTCTCGGCGTTCCCGATCGCGTCCTGGGCCACCCAATTGCGCAGGACGTACTTGGGATTCGACCCGAGCATGGCGGCGTGGCGCTGGGCGGCCGGACGGGGCTCGTTGGCGAGCCGGGCAGCATAGCGGGCGAGCCAGGCATCGAGTCGACCACCGTCGGGGATGGCCGCGATCAGCGCCTCCCGTGAGGCCGCCAGGTCGGCGTCCCACCTCGAGAGCGCCCGGAAACTGCGATGATAGTCGGCGCCGGTTGCCTGCATCAGGTCGAGGAAGTCGCTGATCAGGTCGGCATCGGTGCCGTCCACCGTGATCAGGCCCAACTTGTCACGCATCCGACGGATCACCTCGGCTTCGTAGGTCGGGTGATAGCGCTCCAGCGCGGCCACGGCCGCGGGCTCGCTCACCAGGGGATAGAGTGCCTCGCCGAGCCGGGAACAGTTCCACAGCCCGACCATCGGCTGCTGGTCGAAGGCGTAGCGACCCTGCCAATCGGAGTGATTGCAGACCAGCCCAGGTTGGTAGTGGTCCATCCATCCGAATGGTCCGTAGTCGATCGTCTCGCCGATGATCGAGAAGTTGTCGGTGTTCATCACGCCGTGGGCGAATCCCACCGCGATCCAGGCCGCCATCAGCCGGGCGGTGCGTGCGACAACCTCGGCGTACCAGGCCCCATGGCGTTCATCGACGGGGAGGGCCAGCAGGGCCGGGAAGAACCGCTCGATCACCGTGTCGGCGAGTTGCCGGACCGCCTCCCGTTCGCCCAGCGACGCCAGCCATTGGAAGGTCCCGAACCGGATGAAGGTCGGCGAGACGCGGGTCAGGATCGCGGCCGTCTCGGTCCGCTCTCGGTAGACCGGGAGGTCGCTGCCGGTGATCGCCAACGCTCCGGTGGTCGGAATCCCGAGGCCCGCCATCGCCGCCGAGGCGAGGTACTCTCGGATGGTCGACCGGAGGACCGCGCGCCCGTCGCCCATCCGGGACCATCGGGTCATCCCGCTGCCCTTCAGCTGAATCTCGCGCAGGACATGATCGCGCCCCGGCAGGGCGCCGATGGTGATCGCCCGGCCATCGCCGAGTTCCGGCACCCAGGTGCCGAACTGATGGCCGGCATAGCCGGCAGCGTGGGGCGCGACTCCCGGTGGGAGGAGATTCCCCGACAGGGTGGCCACCAGGTCGCCCGGGTCCACCCCGAGGCCGAGGTCGGCTGCCATCAATGGATTCCAGGCGACCAGGTAGGGGTCGGGGACCGGGGTCGGTCGGCGGCGGTCCAGGAATCGGGCCGGAAGGTCGGCAGCGGCTGCCGACCAGCCGGGGAGGGCGGGGGAGGTCATCCCCAAAGTCTAGTGAGACGGCGTTTCAGAGGTGAAACGTTGCGACTTGAAACTTGGGCCATTCCTGCTACGTTGTGATCAACAGGCCCGGAGCACCTGCGTCCGGGACCGACTCACTGGGGGGACGGCATGACCAAGGGCTACTGGTTCAAGATCATTCTGGGTGCACTCGCGATCTTCGTCTTGGGGATGGTGGTCGTGGAGGGCATCTCCGAGGGCAAGCACAAGATCGAGCAGGTGGTGGCCAGCAACGCCTCGATCAACCTGCCCCTCCTCTCGAAGCCGTTCATGCTCGAAGGGCGTGACCTCGGGGCGATGAAGTCGCTGCGGATCGACCGGTCCGCGCCCAAGGCGATCTCGGGGATCCACCTCTCGATCGACCTCGAGAACGCCACGGCACTCGAGGCCCTCGCCACCTGCGATCTGTCGTTGGACAGTTTCCAGGATGTGGACTTCGCTTCGGCCGGTTTCGTCTGTGTGTCGCCGCTCGACATGGTGGACCAGGAGATGATCCCCTTCGGGACGATCACCTTCCAGCCCTCGGGGCAGGTCCACCAGCTCAACATCCCCCGGTCGATCGTCGACGATCTGCGCCACGAGATGTCCGACGCCTCGGTCGAGGTGGGCGAGGCGATGGCCGAGGTGCGGACCGCCGTGAGTGAGATCCGGAGCGAACTCGATGGCAACGCCATCCAGGTGAAGGTCAATGGGAAGAACGTGATCGACATGGCGGGCGCCGGGAAGGACGGCCACATGATCATCCGCGATCCCGCGACCGGCAAGACCATCGTCGAGATCAAGGGCGGCCCTGATGGTGGGGTTCTCAAGATCGATGCCGGCGAGGCCACCACCGCCACCAGTGCGGCGGCAGATAGCCGCTGACCCTTTCGCCGCAGGTTCTCCGTGTTATCGTCGGGGCTCACTCTTTCCAGTGGGCCCCGACGTGTATCGACTCCGATCGTTGCTGTGTGGCAGCCTCCTCCTGGCGCTGTCGGCCGCCCCCGCCATGGGGCAGCAGGCGGCTCGTCCCTTCGGCCCCCTGCGTGCCCAGGCCCAACTCCAGCAGGCTTGGCTCCGGCTGCGGCTCGAGCGGTACCTGCCGATGATCCTGCGCGAGCACGACGTCGACTGTTGGGTCGTGCCGATGCGGGAGTACAACGAGGACCCCGTCTTCCGCGCCATCGTCGCCCCGACCACCTTCGCGGCTCGTCGCCGCACCATCTACCTGTTCTGCGATCGGGGTGAGGCGGGCATCGAGCGACTCGCCCTCGGTGGCACGGACCAGGGTGGCCTGTACACCGCGATCCGGTCGTCCCGGCCGGTCGGCGAGGTCGGGGCCCCTGGCCGGCAGGCAGAGCTCTGGGGTGATGAACAGTGGCACCTGCTTCGGGAGGTGCTCGAGGAGCGGATGCCGCGCCGCATCGCGATCAACCGATCGCGGACCTTCGCGTTTGCCGATGGGCTGACCGCCGCAGAGGCCGAGGCGATGCGCGAGGGGATCGGTGCCGAGCTTGCCTCCCGTCTGGTGGAGGTCGAGGCCTTGGCGATCGACATCCTCTCGCTGCGCCTCCCCGAGGAAGAGGGGATCTACCGCCAGATGCAGCAACTGGTCTGGGACCTGACCCAACGCATGTTCTCCGCCGAGGTCATCACGCCCGGCGTGACCCGAACCAGCGACGTGGTCTGGTGGTGGCGCCAGCAGGTCAACGACCTCGGTCTGACCACCTGGTTCCAGCCCTCGATCACGGTGCAGCGCCGGGGCACCACGGCCGAAGCGCTCGGTGAGGATCCGGTGATCCTCCCCGGCGACCTGCTCCACTGTGACGTGGGGATCATCGCTCTCGGTCTCCATACCGACACCCAACACAATGCCTACGTCCTCCGTCCCGGCGAGACGACGGCACCCGCTGGCCTGGTGGAGGCGCTTCGCCGGAGCAACCGACTGCAGGACCTGCTCTTCGAGGAGATGCGGCCGGGCCGACTCGGCAACGAGGTCCTCGCGGCTGTCCGGGGGCGGATGCAGGCCGAGGGGCTCGACGGGACCGTCTATACCCATCCCATCGGCCTTCATGGTCACGGCGCCGGTCCCCTGATCGGTCGCTGGGATGCCCAGGAGGGCGTGCCGGGGCGGGGCGACTACCCGGTGCGGTCGCAGACCTGGCACTCGAGCGAGCTGCAGGTCACCACGGCCATCCCGGAGTGGGGTGATCAACGGGTGCGCATGGCCCAGGAAGAGGACTTCCAGGTAGGGAGTGATGGCAAGCCACGCTGGTTCTTCCAGCGGCAGAGCCGACTCTTCCTGGTCAGCCGGTAGCCGCCAATGACCCTCGTCTCCCTCTCCGACGTGGCGGTGCATTTCGGCGGCGTTCCGCTGTTCGAACATGTCTCCTTCACGGTCCAGCCAGGCGAGCGGTGGGGTGTGGTCGGCCGCAACGGCAGTGGCAAGACCACCTTGATGGACCTGGTCCGTGGCGTGCGTCGACCCGATGTCGGGGCGGTCTCACGCGCCGGGTCGATGCGAATCGCGGTGATGACACAGGATCGCGACTTCGACGGTGTGGACACCGTCTGGGCGGCGGCAGCTCGCGGGTTCGGTGAGCTCTTCGCCCTCGAGGCATCACTCGAACAACAGATGGCGGAGATGGGGGTCGCCGGCGATGCGGTGAGCCCGGCGATGCTTGATCGCTATGCCCACGATCAGGAACGATTCGAACGGGAGGGTGGCTACGCCGCCCACGCCCGGGTCGACGCCGTGCTCAGCGGTCTCGGCTTCGATCCGACGGCCGCGCACGACCAGCGCATCGCGACGCTCTCGGGCGGGGAGCGGGGCCGGCTCGCCCTTGCCGAGCAGTTGGCGGCGCCGGCCGATCTCCTGATCCTCGACGAGCCGACCAACCACCTCGACTTGGCGACCGCGAGTTGGCTCGAGGGGTACCTTCGCGACCTCAATGAGGCGGTGTTGCTGATCTCACACGACCGGGCCTTCCTTGCCGCCGTGGCCGACCACATGCTGCACGTGGAGGGCGGGACGGCGGTGCCGTACACCGGCGGCTGGGCCGAGTTTGTCCACCAGCGCACCGAGCGGCGGATGGCCCAGGAGCGGGCCGTGCGGAAGCAGGCGACCAAGCTCGCCGCCGAGGAGGACTACATCCGGCGCAACAAGGCCGGTCAGAACGCGAATCAGGCCCGCGGGCGGAGTCGGCGCTTGGCGCGGGTCGAGCGGCTCTCTCCCCCGCCGGGGGCCGAAGGGGTGATGGCCGTCGTCTTCGAGCCATCGAGTCGCGGCGGCGATCAGGTGCTGGTCACCGATCGACTGACCGTCGCGATGGAGGGTCGCCAGCTGATCGCCCCCTGGAGCGGCCTCCTGCGCCGTGGCGAGATCGTCGGTCTCATCGGGGCCAACGGAGCGGGGAAGACCACGTTCCTCAAGACCGTCCTCGGTGAGCGGCCACCGTCCGGTGGGGAGGTGCGCCTGATGCCGGCGGTCGAGGTTGCCCACTACCGACAGGATCTGGGCGATGTCGATCCTGACGCCACGCTGTATGGCTTGATTGCCGACCGTCGCCCGATGTGGACCCGAGGGCAGGTGCAGGGGCACCTGGGCCGGTTCGGATTCAGCGGTGACGAGGTGTTGCGTCGTGCCGGGACGCTTTCCGGCGGGGAGCGGGCGAGGGTTGCCCTGGCGCTGATGATGTTGGCGCGCGCCAACCTGCTCGTCTTTGATGAACCCACCAACCACCTCGATGTCGAGTCGATCGAGGCCCTTGAGGATGCCCTCGAGGCCTTCGACGGGACGGTGCTCCTGGTTTCCCATGACCGAGCGCTGCTGACCGCGCTGACCACCAGGATCTGGGCGCTTGAGGACGGGCGGTTGGTCGACTTTCCCGGCAACTACCTCGAGTACGCTGCCGACAAGGTCGACCGAGAGGGACGACGCGACGCCCTCGCCCGAGAGGCGATGACCCCGACCGGCGATCCACGCACGGCGACCAAGGCCGCCGCCGCCGCGCGGCGGCGGCTCGAACGCTCCATCGGGGGGCTGGAACGGCGGGTCACCGAACTTGAGGCCGTCTTGGCGAAGTCTGAGGCGCGTCTGGCCGACCCAGCCCTCTATGCCGAGAGCGATGGTGCCGCCGATGCAGCCCGGTTGGTGGCCGATCGTGACCAGACTCGGGCGGCACTGCAGGAGGCGATGGCCGAGTGGACGGCAGCGGCCTCGGCACTCGAATCCCGACTCTGACCATCGGAAATGTGCCGATCTGATTGGGTTTCCCGCGGATTCGTTGCTGACTAGGTTGGTGGATTGTTCGCAGGTTCTCACCCGAATCGAGGGGTAGTGGAATGGCCGATTCCGCCAGCACCGGGACCGTTCAGGACGGCACTGGTGTCATCATGGAGGAGTTTTCCTACGATGATGCCATTGTCCGGAAGTTCCTCTTCGCCACCGTGATCTGGGGAACCGTCGGCATGCTGGTGGGGCTGTTGATCGCCCTCCAGATGGCCGACCCCCGCTTCAACCTCGGGTTGTCGTTCACCTCGTTTGGCCGCTTGCGGCCGCTCCATACCAACGCGGTGATCTTCGCCTTCGCCGGCAACGCCTTCTTCTGTGGGGCCTACTACTCCACGCAACGGCTGCTGAAGGCCCGGATGTTCTCCGATGCCCTGTCGAAATTCCACTTCTGGGGATGGCAGGCGATCATCGTCGCTGCGGCAGTGACCCTGCCGCTCGGCCTCACCCAGGCCAAGGAATACGCCGAGCTCGAGTGGCCGATCGACCTGGCGATCGCGGTCGTCTGGGTGGCCTTCGCCATCAACTTCATCGGCACGATGATCCGCCGACGGGAGCGCCACCTCTACGTCGCCATCTGGTTCTACATCGCCAGCATCGTGACGGTCGCGGTGCTGCACATCTTCAACAACCTCTCCGTCCCGGCCGGCGCCTTCAAGAGCTATTCCCTCTATGCCGGCGTGCAGGACGCCTTCATGCAGTGGTGGTACGGTCACAACGCGGTCGCCTTCTTCCTGACGACGCCGTTCCTGGGCCTGATGTACTACTTCATGCCCAAGGCCGCGGGGGGACCGGTCTTCTCATACCGGCTCTCGATCCTCCATTTCTGGTCCCTGGTCTTCCTCTACATCTGGGCCGGTCCACACCACCTCCATTACACCGCACTCCCGGAATGGGCCTCGACCGTCGGGATGCTCTTCTCGGTGATGCTCTGGGCCCCGAGTTGGGGCGGCATGATCAATGGCCTGCTCACCCTCAGGGGCGCCTGGCAGAAGGTCGTCGACGACCCGATCCTCAAGTTCTTCGTGGTGGGGATCACGGCGTACGGGATGTCGACCTTCGAGGGACCGATGCTCTCGATCAAGAGCGTCAACGCCCTGGCGCACTACACCGACTGGATCATCGCCCACGTCCACACCGGGGCCCTCGGGTGGAACGGCTTCATGACCTTCGGGATGATCTACTGGCTGCTGCCGCGGATCTTCCAGACCAAGCTCTTCAGCAAGAAGCTGGCAGAACTGCACTTCTGGATCGGGACCTTCGGCATCATCCTCTATGTGGTGGCGATCTACAGCGCCGGCGTGACCCAGGGCCTGATGTGGCGGGCGTTCGATGCCACCGGTCGCCTGACCTATCCCGACTTCGTCGAGACGGTCACCCGGCTGATTCCGATGTACTGGACGCGAGTGGCTGGTGGCAGCCTCTTCATCGTCGGCATGCTCCTCTTCAGCTACAACATCCTGCGCACCTGGCAGAGCCGCCCGGCGCGGTACGACGTGCCCGTCGTCAAGGCGCCTCGCCTCACGCCGGTGCACCGCGAGGACGGCCCCAAGGCGGCCCCGATCGCCGGACTGCTCCCCGCCGCGGTGCACCGCAGCTGGGAGCGGAAGCCGATCCTGTTCACCGTGCTGACCGCCCTGACGGTGATCGTCGCCTCGCTGTTCGAGATCATTCCGACCTTCCTGATCAAGTCGAACGTGCCGACCATTGCCTCGGTGACCCCGTACACGCCGCTCGAGCTGTATGGTCGCGACATCTACATCCGCGAGGGGTGCGTCAACTGTCACTCACAGATGATCCGGCCGCTTCGCTACGAGACCGAGCGCTATGGCGAGTACAGCAAGCCGGGCGAGTCGGTCTACGAGCATCCCTTCCTCTGGGGCTCGCGGCGGATCGGACCCGACCTGGCCCGCGAGGGTGGCAAGTATCCCAACCTCTGGCACGTGCGGCACTTCGCGAACCCGCAGGAGATCGCGGCCAACTCGATCATGCCGTCCTATCCGCAGTTCGCCACCACGCCGATTCCCTGGGCGGTGATCCCGAAGCGTGTCGATGCGATGGCCATGCTCGGCGTCCCCTACGGCGAGGCGATCAACAACGCCGAGGCGATGGCACGCACGCAGGCCGCGGCGATCGCGGCGGATATCGAGGCCTCCGGCGGTCCCGCCGGCCTCGAGGATCGGGAGATCGTGGCGATCATCGCCTACATGCAGCGACTTGGCCGTGACATCTCCGCTCCGACGGCCGTGGCGTTGGTCGGCGACGGGGAGCAGCCATGAAACTCTCCGATATCATGTCGAACGCCGGTCTCTCGGTGTTTGCCGAGGTGGCCCTGGTGCTCTTCGTCCTGGCGTTCCTCGGCATCATCTGGTGGGTCTTCCGCCCGGGCAACGCCCGACGCTGGGAGTCCGACGCCCAGATGCCTCTCGATGACCTGCATCCGCAACAGCCTCGCCAGCGGGAGGAGTGAGCGATGAGTGACAAGGACCGACTGATCGAACACGAGTACGATGGCATCCAGGAATACGACAATCCGATGCCTCGCTGGTGGGTGATCGCGTTTTGGGCCACGATCGTCTTTTCCGTTGCCTATGCCCTCAACCTCGGCGGGATCGGGACCGGCCCCGGCCGGATCGCGGAGTATGAGACCGACATGGCGGCGTGGCGTGCGGCGTATCCGCAGGAGACCCCGGTGCTGAGCGCCGAGGCCCTGCTCGCCGTGGCGGCGGAGCCGACGTCAGTCGCCGCGGGTCAGGCCGTCTACGAGGTCAACTGCGTGGCGTGCCATGCCGCCGATGGCGGGGGCGGAATCGGCCCCAACCTGACCGACGCCTTCTGGATCCACGGTGGAGCAATCACCGACCTCTATGTGGTGATCACCGAGGGCGTGCTGGCGAAGGGGATGCCGCCCTGGGGTCGGACCCTCGCGGCGGAGGATGTTGCCGCGGTGACCAGCTACGTCTGGTCGCTCTACGGGACGACGCCGGCGGCGCCGAAGGATCCGGAAGGGGATCCGGTCGAACGATGACCGCCCCGGCCCCGGGAGGGCGGGTACTTCCGACGCTCAACGAAGATGGGACGCGCAACTGGATCCGTCCCAAGCCGTCCTCCGGGCCGTGGTGGCGACGCCGGCGTGTGGTGGCCTACGCCTTGATGGCGCTCTTCATCGCCATCCCGCACATTCCGATCGCCGGGAAGCCCGCGGTCCTGCTCGACATCCCGCGTCGCGAATTCACGCTGTTCGGGACCACCTTCCTGCCGACCGACACGCTGCTGTTGATGCTCCTCCTCGCGAGCATCGTGATCGCGATCTTCCTCTTCTCTGCATTGTTCGGTCGGGTCTGGTGCGGTTGGGCGTGCCCGCAGACGGTCTACCTGGAGTTCCTCTACCGACCGATCGAGCGGTGGTTGGAGGGTGGACGCAGTGGCTCGTTGCGGCTCGACAAGGCCAACCGGCATTTCGCGCCGCGCCGGCTGCTCAAGTACGCCATCTACCTCGGGATCTCCCTGGTCCTGGCGCACACCTTCCTGGCCTACTTCGTGGGAGCGGAGGCCATTGCCCGATGGGTACGGCTCTCCCCCCGCGAGCACCCGGTCCCGTTCATCGTGATGGCGGTCACCACCCTGATGGTCTTCACCGACTTCACCTGGTTCCGTGAGCAGACCTGCCTGATTGCCTGCCCCTACGGCCGTTGGCAGTCGGTGCTCCTCGATCGGCAATCGCTGGTGGTCAGCTACGACCATCGCCGTGGTGAGCCGCGCGCCCACGTCAAGGACCACACCGAGCAGAGTGGCGACTGCATCGACTGCAAGGCCTGCGTCACCACCTGCCCGACCGGCATCGACATTCGCAACGGCCTGCAGATGGAGTGCGTCCACTGCACGCAGTGCATCGACGCGTGCGACACGATCATGGAGCAGGTCGGTCGACCCCGCGGTCTCATTCGCTATTCGTCGCAGGCCGCCCTCGAGGGCGTCGCCCACCGCGTGCTCAGGCCGCGCGTGGTGATCTACCCGCTGGCGCTGATCCTCTTTCTCGGCGGCTTCCTCGTCGCCCTGGGGACCCGACCCGCCGCCGACATCACGGTGCTGCGCTCGCAGGCCGAGGCCTTCCGGGTCGAGCCTGATGGCCGGATCGTCAATCAGGTGCGGATCCGGATCGGCAATCGCAGCCGGGCAGGGCATGAGTACGCCATCACGGTGATCGGGGCCGAGTCGGGTGAGGTGGTCGCGCCGGAGTCGCCGCTCCAGGTCGAGGCCGGCGAACTGCGCACCACGAGCATCTTCGTGGTGCTGCCCCGCGAGGCGTTCACGGCAGGCTCTCGCGCGGTCACCGTTCGGATCGAGGCGGGGACCAGCTTCGTCCGGGATCAACCGTTCACCCTGATCGGTCCCAGTGATGCCAAGGATGCCGATCCTGACGAGGACGGGTCGTGATGGGGTGGCTCACGCGTGAACGGATCTGGCCGACCTTGGTGATCGTCGCATTGGCAGCGAACGTGATCCTGATCGTGACGCTCGCCCGCATTGCGGGCAACGATCCGTCCTTCGCGGTCGAGCCCGACTACTACGCCAAGGCCATCGCCTGGGACTCGGTCCAGGCCCAACGGGGTCGCGACGATCTGCTGGGATGGCGGGTCCTGCCGACCCTGACGGCGGTGACACCGGAGGCGTCGCCCTCGCTCACGCTCGAGCTCCTCGATCGCGATGGGCGCCCGGTCACCGGAGCCGAGATCTCGCTCGAGGCGATGCCCGTGGCCTTCGCCTCCCATGTCGTCAGGGCCACACTTGCCGCCCGGGAGACCCCCGGGCAGTACGGCGGGCCGGTCGCCGTCGACCGCACGGGACTCTGGGAGTTCCGGGTCCTGGTGGTTCGGGCCACCGACCGCTTCACCGTCAACCTGCGGCTTGATGCCAGCGCGACCAGCCTGGCCACCATCGTGACGGACCGCCCCGGCGACCGGCTCCGGCCGACCGGCGCCGAATGACCTTCGCGTTGGTGGTGCTCGTGGCGTCCCTCCTCGGGAGCGTCCACTGTGCGGCGATGTGTGGCGCCTTCACCTGTCTGTATGCCAATCCGGTGTCGCGGGGCGCACCGGTCTCGCACGACCTTCCTGCCCACCTCAGCTACAACCTCGGCCGGCTGCTGGCGTATGTCGCCTGGGGTGCGGTGGCGGGCGCGCTCGGGGCAGGTCTCGACCTCGCCGGCGACCGGGCTGGTGTCGCCCGACTCGCACCGGTCGTCGCCGCGTCCCTGATGATCATCTGGGGCGGCTACGCCGTGTTGCTCGCGCAGGGTGTGCGGCTGCCGGCGATCCATCCTCCGGAGGCGTGGCAGTCCTTCCTGCAGCGCGGCGTGGCACGTGTCCAGCAGCGGCCGCCGGTCACCCGGGCGGCGATGATCGGGCTCGCGAGCGGCCTGTTGCCGTGCGGCTGGCTGCATGCCTTCGTCCTGACCGCGGCCGGATCGGGGGCGCCGATCCGTGGCGCGGTGCTGATGGCGGTCTTCTGGTTGGGCACCCTGCCGATGATGCTGGCGGTCGGCCTGGGGATGCAACGGTTGCTCGGACCCTTCCGAGCCCGGCTTCCCGCCCTGGCCGCCAGCGTGGTGCTCCTCCTCGGCGTGCTCTCCCTCGCCGGTCACTTCAAGATCCTCCCGGGCGCCACCTGGCTGCACCGGCTCACCCCGGCGGTACCGGTGGCCGACGGGGCACCGGCCATCGGGCATGGGTCGTGACGTGAGTCCACGCCGTGATGTGCTCGGCACCGGCTGCACCCACTGCGGACTGGCCGTGCCCCCCGGGCGCTTGGCCACCGAGGACACCCTGCCGTTCTGCTGTACCGGCTGCGAAGCGGCGTGGGGCATTCTTCAGGCCGGCGGCCTGACGCAGTACTACGCCCTTCCCGAGCGCCGAGCGCTCGCGGTCGAGCGCAGCGGTCGCCAATTCGAGGAATTCGACCATCCCGCCTTCGGCGAACTCTACGTCGAATCGACCGCCGCCGGCCGCTGCCGCACCGAGCTCTACTTGGAAGGGGTGCACTGCGGATCGTGCGTCTGGCTGGTGGAACGGGTGCCGCTCCTGGTGGCGGGCGTGGCGCGGACCGAGCTCGACATGCGCCGTGCCCGTGCGCAGGTGGAGTGGGACCCTGCCGTGGTCCATCTCTCCGAGATCGCCCGGACCCTCGACGGTCTGGGCTACGCCCCGCATCCGTTTCGGGGGGTCTCCCGCGAGGAGGCACGCCGGCGTGAGGATCGTGCCGCCCTCGTCCGCATCGGGGTCGCGGGGGCCATCGCGGGCAACGTGATGCTGCCGGCGCTGGCACTCTACGCCGGCGATGCCGCCGGGATGGAGCGGCAGTATGAGCAGTTGTTCCGCTGGGTCTCATTCGGGCTCACCATTCCGGCGATGCTCTTCCCGGGGCGGGTCTTCTTCACCGGGGCGTGGGCGGCGCTCAGGACGCGCACCCTGCACATGGATCTGCCGATCGCCCTGGCCCTCAGTGCCGGATTCGTGCGCGGGGCGATCAACACCATCACCGACAGCGGCCCGATCTACTTCGATGGCGTCACGGCGCTGATCTTCCTGCTGTTGATCGGCCGCTTCCTGCAGCAGCGGGGACAGCGGGCGGCCACCGATGCCTCCGAGCTGCTCTTCTCGCTGACTCCCGACACTGCCCATCGGGTCACGGATGACGGCAGCCACATCGACCTGCCTGCTGCGGCACTGGTGCCCGGCATGTGCGTCGCGGTCCGCGCCGGCGAGGCCTTCCCCGCCGACGGGGTGGTCCGACGTGGCATCAGTCGGGTGAACGCGGCGCTGCTGACGGGGGAGTCGCGACCGGTGCCGGTGGCGCCCGGGGATCAGGTCCACGCGGGCACCTTCAACTTGACGTCGCCGCTCCAGGTGGAGGTCGAGGCCGCGGGCGCCACCTCTCGAGTGGCCCGATTGCTGGCGCAGGTGGAGGAGAGCGCCCGACGTCGGGCCCCCGTCGTGGCGATGGCCGACCGGATGTCGGGCGTCTTCGTGGCCGTGGTGCTGATGCTGGCCGTGGTGACCTTCCTGATCTGGGTCGGCGACGACCGGACGGCCGCGTGGGATCATGCCATTGCGCTGCTGATCGTGACCTGTCCCTGCGCGCTGGCCCTCGCCACCCCGCTGGCGGTGACCTCGGCCATCGGCCGGGCGGCACGGGGCGGGATCTTCATCAAGGGTGGCGACGCGCTCGAACGACTCGCTCGCCCGGGTGACCTGCTGCTCGACAAGACCGGCACCCTGACCGAAGGCCAGATGGCCCTGGTCGAGTGGCGAGTGGATCACGATGTCCGTTCCCTGGTGCTCGCCCTCGAGCACGGCGCCACCCATCCGATCGCCGACGCCTTCCGTCGTGCCTGGCCCGACGTGGCGGTGGGCCCGGCCGAGGCGGTCGAGTACCGGGTCGGCCGTGGGGTGGAGGGTCTCGTCGATGGCCTGCCGGTGCTGGTTGGTTCGCCTCGGTTCGTCGCCGAGGCGCTCGGGCTCGATGCCAAGACCCTTCCCACCGTTGGCGATCCGAACCTCACCCCGGTGGTCGTCGCTGTCGGCGGGGTGGTCGTGGGGATCGCCGGGATCGGCGACCGGGTCCGTGACGATGCGGCGGCGGCACTCGCGCGGCTCCGTCGTGCGGGATGGCGGACGACGATGCTCTCCGGCGATGCGCCGGAGGTGGCCGCCACCGTGGGTCGCCGGTTGGGCTTCCCATCCGCCGACATCATCGCCGGTGCGACGCCGGAGATGAAGCGAGACGTGGTCGAGCGGTTGCTCGCCGTGCAGGACCGCAGCGGACCGGTCGTGATGGTCGGGGATGGCGTGAACGACGCCGTGGCGATTGCCCGGGCCGATGTCGGCATCGGGGTCCGGGGCGGGGCTGAGGCCTGCCTCGCCAGCGCCGACGTCTTCCTGGGGGCACCCGGACTGGAGCCGCTCGGGCGGCTGGCGGTCGGCGCCGAGCGGACGATGCGACTGGTTCGCCGCAACATCGGCTGGGCCATCGGCTACAACATCATCGGGGTGACCCTGGCGATGTCGGGGGTGCTCTCCCCGTTGGTCGCGGCGGTGATGATGCCCGCCAGCTCCCTGACGGTCGTGCTCGTCAGTTGGCTCTCCCACACCTTCGATCCCGCGCCGCCGGTTCCGGTGGTCCCCACCGCCGCGGACGACACGCTACCGGTCGCCGCATGAGCGTCCTCTTCCTGGTGCTCCCGCTGGCGTTGGTCCTGGTCGGCGTGGCGGTCTGGGCCTACGTCTGGTCGGCCCGTGCCGGCCAGTTCGATGACCTGGATACCCCGGCACATCGGATGCTGCACGACGACTCGACCGACCACGGCGATCGCTGAGGGCTGACCCCCCGCTACGACTTGCGGCGGAACCGGTCGAGGGCTCGGCGGTCCTTCTTCGACGGCTTCCCGGCATCGAACCGCAGCAGCGGGGCATCGCGGAGTTGCTGCGCCCTCACCTCGCGCGCGGCACGGGAAGGCTCGGTCTCCTCGAACAGCAGGGCGGCCTCCTTGGCGGATCCCCGGCGTTCGCCGAGCGCCGTCACGACCACCACATGCTCGAAGGGGGCGATGCGAACCCGGATCGTGTCACCGGGTGCCACCTGCCGGGCCGGCTTGGCGGTCTCCCCATTGAGCTCGACCTTCCCACCGGCGACGGCCTCACTGGCTGCCGTCCGGGTCTTGTAGAAGCGTGCCGCCCAGAGCCATTTGTCGAGTCGGACGGTCGAACTCGCCTCGCGGGGACTCACCTCCGCCGCTCCACCGGGAGGAAACCGACGGCGGCGTTGAGCCAGCGGATCATCGGGGCGAGGGCGGTGATGTCGCGTTCGAGACGGGTCGGGAGGCGGGGGTCGGTGATCGCGCTGTCGCTGAGCATCCGGTGCACGGTAAACGACTTGTAGCGCAGCCAATCGCCGGCCGGGTGATCGGGGTCGACGCCGCGCGGCAGCCGCTTGAGCATCGCCTCCTCGCTGAGCCTGCCGTACCGCCGCCGAAACGCCGGATGGTCGATCAGGGTCGCGAAGGGCCGGTGGTCCTCGATGAGCGCCTCACGGATGGCATCGAGCGTCGGCTTGGCCGGCATCCAGATGCCCGCGGCAACCATCGATGCCCCTGGTTCGACGTGCACGTAGAAGCCGGCTCCACCGTGCACCGTCTCCCGGCCGGCGTCGTGATGGCGAAACCAGCACGCCGCGTGCGTCTTGTACGGTGACTTGTCCTTCGAGAACCGGACGTCCCGGTGAATCCGGAACACCGCCCGCTTCGGGTCACCGGTGATCTCGGGCGCCAGCCGGCCGAAGCGGACGTCCATCTCCTCGACGAAGGCGCGCATCGGGTCACGCACGAGGGCGTGGTACTCGTCTCGATGCGCCTCGAACCAGTCGCGACGGTTGTTTCGCTTGAGCCGACCCAGGAACCCCAGGGCGACCGGGCTGAAGCCGTGCCAGCTGGGTGGGTCGGTATGGGGACGAACGGCCATCGAAGACTCCTTCCGGGCGGTGGGACCGCTGTTCGATCATATTAGGAAACACTTGACGACCACCACCCCGCCCCCCGATCCGTCTGGACCGCCGACTGGTGAATACCCGGCCGGTCCCGTGACGCTCCCCTTCGTCGAGCGCCGCCGCTCGGCCCTGCCCGGTCCCCTGAGCCTGCTCACGGGGATCATGGCGATCCGGCTGGGATTGATCACGGCGCTGGCCTTCAAGTCCGTCGGCGCCGAGGGTCGCCTGCCGATCGATCCGATCATCGTCATGGCGATGATGTCGATCGCGGTCGTGGCGGCGCTCTGGGTGCTGGCGGACTTCTACGGTGGCCGCATGCCGACGCCGACGGGGCTGCTGCTCCAGGCCACCGTGGACATCCTGCTGGTCACCGGGCTGGTCGCCTTCATGGCGGGCCAGACGACACCGCTGGCCGCGATGTATGTGGGACTGGTCGCCGCCTACGCCTTGTTGTTGCCGGTGGGTCGCGGGCTGATCGCGGTCGGGTTCGCCGCGGTGTGCTATGTCGTGGTGACGCTCGGATCGGTCGATGACACGCCGGGTCTCGACTTCTGGACCCAGGTGGGGGTGATCGCCTTCGTCGGCGGACTGATCGCCGTCCTGGGTCACAAGCTCGCCGATGCCGCCCTCCAGCAGCGGAAGCTTGCGGAGGCGCTCAGGCAGGCCCGCCTCGAGGCCGACGAGATTCTCGCCACGATTCGGTCAGGGGTGATCACCGTCGATGGTGAGGGCCGGCTGGCCTACATCAACCCTCGGGCACGTCGAATCCTCGGGGGCGGGGCGTTCACCGTGGGGGCGCCGGTCCTGGAGAGTCTCCGGGCCTGCTCGCGGGACCTGCACGACGCCCTCCTTCGCGGCATCGAAGGTGGCCATCGCGTCTCCCGTGGCGAGGCCTCTGTTCGGCGATCCGACGGCAGCCTCTTTCCGGTGGGGGTCAGCACCACCACCTTCGTCCGCCCCGGCGTGGAATCCCCTTCGGTCACCGCGATCTTCACCGACATCTCGGATCTCAAGCGCCTGCAGGAGTTCAGGCTCCGTGCCGAGCGGCTGGAGGCCGTCGCCGCGCTCTCGGCCTCGCTGGCGCACGAGATTCGCAACCCGTTGGCCGCCATCCGCAGCGCCGTGGAGCAGTTGGCAGGCAAGGCCAACGACGACGAGGACGACCAGGTGCTGGCCCGTCTGGTGATGCGGGAGAGCGAGCGATTGAATCGATTGCTGTCCGAGTTCCTCGACTTCTCCCGGGTCCGGGCGACCAACTTCGAGACGCTCGACATCCTGCGGGTCGTCGAGGAGGCGGCTCGCTTTGTTCGCGAGCATCCTGACGCTCGCGGGGTGACCCTGGAAGTCGTCGGCGAGTCGACGACGGTCGAGGCGGACCCCGACCTGGTCCACCGGATGGCGAGCAACTTGATGCTCAACGCCGCCCAGGCGCTGGATGGGCGGGGGACGATCTGGGTGACCGTGGGGCCAAGCCAGCCGCGCGAGGGGCCGGCCGGACCGGTCGAGCGGCGGATCAAGCTGGTGGTTCGGGACGACGGCCCGGGCATCCCGGACGCGGTGCGTGAGCGTCTCTTCGAGCCGTTCGTGACCGGACGCCCGGGGGGCAGCGGGCTCGGCCTTGCCATCGTGCAGCGTGCCGTCGCGGCGCATCGCGGCATCGTCTTGGTGGACACCGCCCCTGCGGTGGGCACCACCTTCTCCATCTTTCTGCCTGCCACCTGGGACAGAGAGGACCTGACATGAGTCAGCAGCCTTCGGTGCTCATCATCGATGACGAGAGCGGGATTCTCGACACCCTCCGGATCCTCCTCAAGAAGGAGGGCTTCGAGGTGATCGTGGCCCAGGGAGGGAAGGCCGGGCTTGAGGCCATCCGCTCGGCGACCCCCGACATCGTCCTGACCGACGTGCGGATGCCGCAGGTGACCGGACTCGATGTCCTGCAGGCGGTCAAGGAGTTCGACGCGATGACGCCGGTCATCCTGATGACGGCCCAGGCGTCGTTGCAGAGCGCCATCCAGGCGGTCAACGCCGGCGCCTTCTATTACCTCCAGAAGCCGTTCGCCAACGACGAACTCGTGGCCATCCTCCGCCGGGCCTGTGAGTTCCGACAGATCCGGGTGGAGAACAAGCAGCTCAAGAATGAGATCCGGCGGGCGGGCGGCGCACCGCGGGGCAACATCACGCGCCCCATCGGCAAGTCGAAGCGATTCCTCGACGTCCTCAAGCTCGCGGAGCAGGTGGGCCCCACCGATTCGACCGTGCTTGTCGGCGGGGAGAGCGGCACCGGCAAGGAGGTCCTTGCCCACTACCTCCACGAGGCCTCGTTGCGGGCCGACGGACCGTTCCTGTCGATCAACTGCGGCGCCCTGCCCGAGACGCTGCTCGAGAGCGAATTGTTCGGCCACGTGAAGGGGTCGTTCACCGGGGCGGTCCGGGACAAGCAGGGGCTCTTCGCCGCCGCGCGAGGCGGCACGTTCTTCATGGACGAGGTCGGCGAGATGCCGGCATCGCTGCAGGTCAAGCTGTTGCGGGTCCTCCAACAGCGCGAGGTGATCCCGGTCGGGGCCACCGACGCGATTCCCGTTGATGTCCGGATCATCGCGGCCACCAACCGCGACCTCGAGGAGGAGGTCCGCCGCGGCAATTTCCGCAGCGACCTCTTCTACCGGCTCAACGTGATTGCGATGGACCTGCCGCCGCTGCGCGACCGACGCGATGACCTCATCCTGTTTGTTGATGCCTTCCTGCAGGAGATGGCCGGTGAGGACGACGACCCCAAGGCGCTCTCCTCGGAGGCGATGGATGCCGTGATGGTCTATGAGTGGCCAGGCAATGTCCGCGAGCTGCAGAATGCGCTCGAACATGCCGTGGTGTTCACCAAGGGGTCCCTCATCGAGCCGCATCACCTGCCGGTCCGGATCACGTCCCAGAAGAAGGAGCCGCTGGTGGCGGATCGGGCCCAGCCGAATCCGGCGCTTGACCTGATCGAGCGGGCCTACATCATGTTTGTCCTTCAGGCCGAGGGCGGCAACAAGACCCGGGCGGCGGAAGTCCTGGGGATCGATCCCAGCACCCTCTACCGGAAGCTCTCGCGCTACGAAGGGGACGAGGCGAACTAGGTGGCGCGCATCGCGGCGCTGTTCCTCGTGGTCTTTGGACTGCTGCCGATCGCGAACTGGATTCCGGGGGGGCACGAGGCGCCGTGGTATGGGGAGGTGCTCCGACAATGGGCCGGCGGGGCGAGCATGCTGGTCCTGCTCGGTGTCCTGGCCTTCGTGCTCGGCCGTCGTCGTGTGGTCGCTGGCGACCGACCACCAGCCTGGGAGCGAATCGCCGTGACATGGGATCGTGGCGGGGTCCGCAACGACGTCGTCGTCGCGATCCTGGTCGCCGCGCTCGCCGCCGCCGCCAGCTGGTTTCTCTTCTCGGCGCGGCCGCTGCTGATCGATGAGATCATCCAGGTCTTCCAGGCTCGGATCTTCGCCGGGGGCCAGCTGTCGTTGCCCTCACCGGCCCTTCCCGAGTTCAGTTCCTCGACCCACATGCTGGATCTCGACGGGCGTCGGTTCGGGCAGTTCCCCCCCGGCTGGAGCCTGTTGATGGTCCCATTCACCGCTCTGGGCCTCACCTGGCTCGCCGGTCCGGTGACGACGGCCATCACCGTGTTCCTCTTTGCTCGACTGATGCGACAGGTCGAACCGTCGCCCGCCACCCGGTCACTGGCGGTCGCACTCTTCGCCCTGGCACCGTTTGCACTCTTCCTCGGTGCGTCACACATGAACCACATGGCGACGCTCGGCGCGCTGCTCGGTGCGGCCCTGGCCGTCAGTCACCTCATGCGGCCGGGTGGCACGACGTGGTGGGCCTTCGCGGCCGGCCTCTGCCTCGGGGTCGCGGCGACCATCCGTCCACTCGACGCCGTGGCCTTCGCCCTCCCGACAGCCGGGTGGCTGCTCTGGTGTGCCGGGAAAGACCGGGGGCGGTGGCCGGAGCTGGCGGCGAGCGGTGCGGGCATTGCCCTACCCGTCGCAGCGCTGCTCTGGTACAACGGCGCGACAACCGGGAGCCCACTGCTCTTCGGCTACGTCGCCCTGTGGGGACCCTCCCACGGTCTCGGCTTCCACGAGGTGCCCTGGGGGCCGGCCCATTCCGTGGCCCGGGGGCTCGAGCTGGTGAACCTCTATCTGCTCCGCCTCCAGTCATTCCTGTTCGAGATGCCCGTGCCGAGCCTGCTTGCCGCGACCGCCGCGCTGGGCTTGACCAAGAGGATCACCGCCTTCGATCGTTGGCTCCTGGCCTCCGTGGGCTTGGTGTTGTGCGCCTATTTCGCCTA
>JAHEFN010000164.1 GCA_024640185.1 Gemmatimonadota bacterium
AACCGACTCGGTGAGTTCCAGCGTGCCCGGATCTTGACGTTCATCGATCCGTATTCCGACCCGAGTCACCGGGGATTCCAGGCGATCCAGTCGAAGATCGCCATCGGCTCCGGTGGCTGGGTGGGCACCGGCTTCACCGCCGGTCCCCAGAAACGCAGCGGATTCATTCCGGAACATTGGACCGACTTCGTCTTCTCGGTGGTCGGCGAGGAGTTCGGCTTCCTCGGCGTGCTCCTGATCCTGTCGCTGTTTTTCGGCTTTGTCCTGGTCTTGATCCAGATCGCCCGTCGCGCCGCCGATCCGTATGCCTCGATGGTGGTCTTCGGGGTGATCGGGTTGGTCTTCACCCACGTGTTCGAGAACGTCGGGATGACGGTGGGCGTGATGCCGATCACCGGGATCCCGCTGCCGTTCTTCTCCTACGGTGGTTCCTTCACGCTGGCGCTGGCGATCGGCATGGGACTGGTCTACCGGGCCGCGTGCGAAGGCCGGGCTGCCTCGTATCTCGATACCTGACAAGCATTTGGGAATTCACACCTTGCGCACTTTCCCCGGGGGCGGCACGTTTGTTCGTCGCATATCGACCCCGCTGGACGGACACCAACCCGAGGGTGCATGACCGTAATGGCGTGGTTCAAGAAGGAGCGCAAGCCAAAGACCGCCCCGCGGGAGCGGAGGGAAGTTCCCGCTGACGCGTGGGAAAAGTGTGAGTCGTGCGGTCACGTCGACATCCGGGAGAAGTTCGAGCGGTCGATCAACGTCTGCCCCGAGTGCGGCACCCACAAGCGCTTCACCGCCGAGGAGTACATCGAGCTGCTGACCGATGAGGGCTCCTGGAAGGAGCTCTTCGCGGATCTCGTCTCGGTCGACCCCCTCCAATTCGAGTCCTATCCGGAGCGTCTGGCGGCTGCCCGCAAGAAGGCCTCCACCTCCGATGCGATCTATACCGGCCTCGCCACGCTCGAGGGGCAGGGGCTGCACCTTGGGGTGATGAACTTCCGGTTCATGGGTGGCTCCATGGGGTCGGTGGTGGGCGAGAAGATCGCCCGGCTGGCCCGACGCTCGGTCGACAAGAAGCTGCCGATGGTGTTGGTGTGCACGTCGGGAGGCGCCCGGATGCAGGAGGGGGCCCTCTCCCTGATGCAGATGGCCAAGACCTCGGCCGCCATCGCCCAGCTCAAGCGGCTGGCCATCCCCTTCATCACCATTCTCACCGACCCCACCACCGGGGGGGTCTCGGCTTCCTTCGCGATGCAGGGCGACGTGATCCTCGCGGAGCCTGCCGCGGTGATCGGTTTCGCGGGGCAGCGGGTCATCAAGCAGACCATCGGTCAGGATCTCCCCGAGGGGTTCCAGACAGCAGAGTTCCTGCTCGAGAAGGGGCAGATCGATGATGTCGTGCCGCGTGGTTCGCTGCGGGAGACCACCGCGCGGCTGTTGCGCCACATGCGCCGCAAGCGGGTGACCGCCCGACCCAGAACCTCCTCCGCCGCCTGATCGCCCGCCCGTGAGCGCGCGGTATCGAGCCGCGCTCGAGTATCTCTTCCCGCGAACCACCCAGATCAAGTTCGGTCTCGAGACCACCAGGGGGCTGCTCGAGGCCGTCGGACATCCCGACCGGCAGTTTCCCTCGATCCAGATCGGGGGCACCAACGGCAAGGGCAGCGTCGCGACGCTGGTGGCGGCGGCACTGCGTGCCCACGGCTTGCGGGTGGGGCTCTACACCTCCCCACACCTGGTCTCGTTTCGGGAACGGATTCGCGTCGATGGGCAGCCGATCAGCCGCGAGGCGGTCGCCGCCTGGACCGACCACCTCCATCCCGCGATCGACAGACTCGGCGCGACCTTCTTCGAGGCCACCACTGCGATGGCCTTCGCCGACTTCGCGGCCCGGGGTGTCGACATCGCCGTCGTGGAGGTGGGACTGGGCGGGCGCCTCGACAGCACCAACGTCCTCACGCCGCTGGTCAGCGGGGTGACCCACGTTGGCCTCGATCACCAGAAATACCTCGGGGAGACGATCGAGGAGATCGCCCGTGAGAAGGCCGGGATCGCCAAGGCCGGCATTCCGTTCGTGGTGGGTGAGCCCGATCCTCGGCTGGCATCCCTGCTGGTGGCGGCAGCCGCCCCCGGGAGCAAGACCGTGGTGGTCCCTCCTGACGCCTCCTGGGCGGGCGAGCTGGCGCTGCAGGGACCCCACCAGCGCCGCAACGCGACGGTGGCCGAGGCGCTCCTTCTGGCGCTGCCTGCACCCCTCGTCCCTGCCGCCGGCACCATTCGCGAGGCCTTTGCCCACACCCGTCTTGCCGGTCGCTTCGATCGGCGCGGCCGGTGGCTCCACGACGTGGCCCACAATCCCGATGGGATGCGGACCCTGACCGCGGCGCTCGGGGCGATGGCGCCGCCAGGTCCGGTGCATGCGCTGGTCTCGATTCTCGGTGACAAGGACTGGCCGGCAATGCTCGTCGAGCTCGACCGCGCCATCGACGTGGGGATCCTGACGGTGGCCCCCAGCGCCGCCGGACGTGGCTGGGACACCAGGTGGCTCGAAGCGTGGCTCGCCGACCCGGATCGCCCTCCGGCTCGGGCCAGCTGGCATCTGGTGCCGGAGTTCGGTGCGGCGCTTCGCCGGGCGGAGGCTGGCGCGGGGACCGTTCTGGTGACGGGCTCCTTCCACACCGTGGGCGATGTGCTTCAGGCCCGGGGGAGCGAAGTGTATCTTGGGCCATGACTTTTCAGGCCCTCCCCGGCTTTCGGGACTTCGGCCCCGAGGCGCTGGCGTTTCGTTCGCACCTCCTCGAGGCGTGGCGGCGCGTGGCCAATCGGTACGGCTTTCAGGAGTACGATGGCCCTCCGCTGGAGCCACTTGAGCTCTACACCGCCAAGAGCGGTGAGGAAATTGTCGGCCAGCTCTTCGAGTTCGTCGACAAGGGCGGTCGGCAGGTCGCGCTTCGGCCGGAGATGACGCCGACGTTTGCCAGGATGGTCTCCCAACACGCCAACGGGATGCGCAAGCCGATCCGGTGGTTCAGCGTGCCGCAACTCTTCCGCTATGAGCGGCAGCAGCGCGGCCGACTGCGGGAACACTTCCAACTCAACTGTGACCTGGTGGGCGAGGCCGGACCGCTGGCCGACGCCGAGGTGATCGCGCTCGCGATCGATGTCTGCCGTGAACTCGGCCTCACCAGTGAGGACTTCCGGGTCCGCCTCTCCGATCGCTCGGTCCTGCAGGCCATCTTTGCGTCGGCCGGGATCGATGGCCCACAGTTCGACGCCGCCCTCGGTGCCATCGACAAGTTGGAACGGGCCGGCCGCGACGCGACCATCACCCGCCTGGCCGAACTCGGGATGGCCCCACCGCAAGTCGATCTCATCCTCCGCACGTCAGCCGTCCGGTCGCGGGAGGAGCTGGCAGCGTTGGCCGCCTCCTGCCGCGTGCCGACGGCCGAGTGGGGCTTCCTCACGGTGGTTGACGCCCTCGAGGCGATGGGCCTCGGCCCCTTCGTGGAGATCGACCTGTCGATCGTGCGTGGGTTGGCCTACTACACCGGCACCGTGTTCGAGCTCTTTGACCGGAAGGGAGAGCTGCGTGCCATCTGCGGCGGCGGGCGCTACGACACCCTGCTGTCGTCACTGGGTGGCGTGGACCTCCCGGCGGTCGGCTTCGGGATGGGCGATGTCGTCCTGGGTGAGCTGCTCAAGGACCGCGGGCTGGCACCGACGCCGCCCCTGCAGGTCGAGTGTTTCGTGGCGGGGGTGACGGTCGGCGACCGGCCCAACGTCCTCGCCGTTGCCCACCAGCTGCGCGATGCCGGTATCGCGGTCGAGTATGCCCTGGGTGGAGGCGCACTCTCCAAGCAACTCAAGCTCGCCGATGCCCGTGGGGCCCGGGCGGCCGTCCTGGTCGGCCCCGACGATTGGGTCCGCGGCGACGTGCAACTGAAGGACCTTGTCCAGACATCCCAGGATGCCGTGCCGCTCGATCGACTGGTCGAGCGGTGCCGCGCCCTTCTCACTCGAACGGGTTGAACGATGGCAGACTCCAAGGCACTCACCACGCGCGAGGCCGATTTCAGCGCCTGGTACAACGACCTCATCCAGCGGGCGCAGCTCGCCGACTATTCGCCGGTGCGCGGGTGCATGGTGATCCGCCCGAACGGCTACGCCATCTGGGAGCAGATGCAGCGGGCGCTCGATGACATGTTCAAGGCGACCGGTCACCAGAACGCCTACTTCCCGCTCTTCATTCCGCAGAGCTTCCTCGCCCGCGAGGCCGAACATGTCGAGGGATTCGCCCCCGAGACGGCGGTGGTCACCCACGGCGGCGGCAAGGAACTCGAGGAGCCGCTGGTGGTGCGGCCCACCTCCGAGACGATCATCTACGCGATGTTCGCGAAGTGGATCCAGAGCTGGCGCGACCTGCCGGTGCTGATGAACCAGTGGTGCAACGTGGTGCGCTGGGAGATGCGCACCCGGCTCTTCCTGCGGACGACGGAGTTCCTCTGGCAGGAGGGCCACACCGCCCATGCCACCGAACCCGAGGCGCAGGCAGAGACGCTCGAGATTCTCGGCATCTACCGGCGCTTCATGGAGGAGTGGATGGCGATGCCGGTGCTGACCGGCCTCAAGACGGAGAGCGAGAAGTTCGCCGGTGCGCTCAAGACCTACTCCTGCGAGGCGCTGATGCAGGACAACAAGGCGCTGCAGGCCGGCACCTCCCATCACCTGGGGCAGAACTTTGCCAAGGCGTTCGAGGTGCAGTTCCAGACCAAGGAGGGTGGGCTCGACTACGTCTGGAGCACCTCGTGGGGCGTCTCCACCCGGATGATCGGCGGCCTGATCATGACCCACGGTGACGACCGGGGGATGGTCTGCCCGCCCCGATTGGCGCAGTGGCAGGTGGTCGTGATTCCGATCTGGCGGTCCGATGAGGAGCAGGCCGTGACCTGCGAGGCGGCCAGGACGCTGGTGGCGGAGCTCAGTGCCGCGGGCATTCGGGCCACGGCGGACACCAGGGACGGGATCAAGCCGGGCGCCAAGTACTTCGAGTGGGAGGCCCGTGGCGCCCCGTTGCGACTCGAACTCGGCCCCCGCGACTTGGCGGCCGGCACGGCGATGATGGCCCGGCGAACCGGTGGCAAGGAGCCGATCCCCATGGACGGCATCGCGGCACGACTGCGCGACGAGCTCGACGCCATGCAGCAGGCGCTGCTCGACGCCGCGATCGCCCGCCGCGAGGCGAACTCGCTCCGCGGACCGAAGAGCAAGGAGGAGTTCATCGCCTTCCTCGAGGGGGATGGTGGCTTCGTCTATGCCGGGTTCTGTGGTGATCCGCTGGTCGAGGCGGAGATCAAGGCCGCGACCAAGGCCACGATCCGCTGCATCCCGGACGAGGAGTTCCGTTCGGCCGAGCAGCCGACCACCTGCATCTGGACGGGCCGGCCAGCGACGGTGGAGGCCGTGTGGGCGAAGGCGTATTGACGCAGCTCTTCGATGACGCGGGTCTCGCTCGGCACGCCGATGGCGCCCTCCAGCTCGGGGGCGCCTCGCTGCAGGAGATCGCCGAGGAGGTCGGCACGCCGACCTTCGTCTACGCCCTAGACACGATTCGGGATCGCTACCGCCGGCTCAGCGCCGCGTTCGGCGAGTTGCCACACACCATCTGCTACGCAGTGAAGGCCAACGGCAACCTCGCGGTCCTGAAGCTGTTGGCCGACCTCGGTGCCGGGGCCGACATCGTCTCGGGCGGCGAGTTGCTGCGCGCCCTCGCGGCCGGCTTCCCGGCCGACCGC
>JAHEFN010000165.1 GCA_024640185.1 Gemmatimonadota bacterium
CCGGTGGCCGACGAGCTGGTGATGATGGGGCGCGGCGGAAATCTCACCGTCATGCCGCTCATTGGGCCGGCCCGCGTGGTGCTGACTCGCGAGGCCGACGGCCTCCATGGCCTTGGACGGCCGGGCTGGTCCGACGACGGTCGAGCGATCTTCTTCACGGCACTGGCACTGGACGCCGAGGACAACCCCGGACTCTACCGGGTGGCTGCCACGGGCGGGGTGCCCACCCTGTTGATCGCTCTCGATGAGCCCAGGTGGTCGGTCCGAGAATTTACTGCCGTGGACCGGCGCGGCACGGCGTACTTCTCCCTCAGTGAGATCGAGAGCGACATCTGGGTCGCCGACCTGGTGGCGCAGTGATCCACACCGCCGGCTTCCCCTCCCCGCACCACCCTATTTCGGAGACGCCGTGACCACTCGCCTCTCTTTCGCCGTGCTGTTGGCACTCACCCCGTCGCTCGCCGCCCAGGGCACTGACTCCACCGCCGTCGCAGGAACCGTCCGGGCCTACCACGCCGCCCTGGCCTCCGGCGACTCGCTGGCCGCCCTGCGGCTCCTCGCTCCCGACGCGGTGATCCTCGAGAGCGGCGGGATGGAGAGCCGCGCCGAGTACCGCTCCCATCACCTGCCGGCCGACATCGACTTCGCCCGGGCGGTGCCGAGTGTCCGGGGCGAGATCGCGGTCACGGTTCACGGCGACGTCGCCTGGGCCTCCTCCACCTCCACCACCGAGGGGATGCTCGGCGAGCGGAAGATCAACTCCGTCGGCGCCGAACTGATGGTCCTCTCCCGCACTCCCACCGGCTGGGTGATCCGCGCGATCCACTGGTCGTCACGGAACACGCGGTAGGGGAAGCCGAGCAGTCACCTCGACTGGTGTTGCCTCGCTCAGGGGGTATTTTCCCTCGTCACCCCCGCCCATCCAGAGTCCCACGAACCGACCACCGTAGTGCCGGAGCTGTCCTGCATGCCGAATGACATCGCCCGCCTGACCGAGATCCTTGCCGACCGCTACCGCATCGAGCGTGAGCTGGGAGAGGGCGGCATGGCCACGGTCTACCTGGCCAAGGACCTCAAGCACGAGCGGATGGTGGCACTCAAGGTCCTCAAGCCGGAGCTCTCGGCGGTGATCGGTGCCGAACGCTTTTTGGTCGAGATCAAGACCACCGCCAACCTGCAGCACCCGCACATCCTGCCGCTCCACGACTCGGGTGAGGTCGACGGCACCGTCTTCTACGTGATGCCGTACGTCGAGGGCGAGTCGCTCCGCGACCGGCTCGACCGGGAGAAGCAGCTCTCGATCGCCGATGCGGTGCGACTCGCCACCGAGATCGCGGGGGCGCTCGACTACGCCCACCGCCACGACGTGGTCCACCGCGACATCAAGCCCGAGAACATCCTCCTCAACGAGAGCGGGATGGCGCTGGTGGCCGACTTCGGGATTGCACTCGCCGCCAGCAAGAGCGAAGGCAGCACTCGGATGACCGAGACCGGGATGTCGCTTGGCACCCCGCACTACATGTCTCCCGAGCAGGCGATGGGCGAGCGGACGCTCGACGCCCGCACCGACGAGTACGCCCTCGGCTGCGTCCTCTACGAGATGCTGACCGGGGAGCCGCCGTTCACTGGCCCGACCGCCCAGGCGGTGGTGGCCCGGGTGATGACCGAGGAGCCTCGCGGGCTCACCATCCAGCGGAAGACCGTGCCGGCGAATGTCGAGGCGGCGGTGGTCAAGGCGCTTTCGAAGTTGCCGGCCGACCGGTTCGAGAGTGCCAAGGCGTTCGCCGAGGCGCTGGGCCGCTCCGAGTTTGGAACGGGGTCGATCACGGCGGCGCGGTCGGTGGTGCGGGGTACCCCGCAGCGGGCCGCCGCGACGGTGCCGTGGATCGTGGCGGCAGTGGCCATGGCGGCCGCGGTCTGGGGGTGGCTCGGTCGCCCGACACCAGAAGGCCCCACCCGCCAATACGTCTCCCTCGGTGACTCTCTCGTGGCCGACGACTTTTCCAGGCCGATCGCGATCTCCGCCGATGGCGCCTCGCTGGTGATCCGGGACTCGACCGATGCCGGGATGCTCTGGCTCAAGACCCGAGGCGAGCTCGAGGCCGTCCCGATCACCGGCACCGAGGGTGCCGTCAACCCGGCGATCTCGCCAGACGGGCAGTGGATCGCGTTCATCGCCAACGGCCAGCTCAAGAAGATCCGGCCGGCCGGCGGCACCGCCATCACCCTTGCCGATTCGGCGGACGGCGGCCTCGGCGGGGTCTCATGGATCGACGACAACACCCTCGCCTATGTCGGGCCGACCCTCTCGATGCTCTCGACCGTCCCGGCGGCGGGTGGGGCACCGACGGTCGTCATGGACGCCGCCTTCCTGCGCGGGTTCGGCCTTGGGCGACCAAACCCACTGCCGGGTGGCAAGGGCGTGCTTTTCGCCGCCTGCTCCTCGGGATGCGTCATCCAAGACCTCTATGTCATGGAGTTTGGCGCGGAGCCGATCCGGCTGCTCCAGGACGCAGGCGATGCCTGGATCCTCCCCGGTGGCGACCTCTTCTACATCCGGCGTGACGGGGCTGGCCTCGTCGCCCCCTTTGACCTGGGGAAACTCGAGATCACCGGGGCGGCGATCCCGGCCATCGACGGGGTGGCCCTCGACACCAGGGCGTCGATGCCACAACTCGCCTGGTCGCGGTCTGGGCGGGTGGTCTACCGCCGCGGTGGCGACGCCGAAAACGTGCAGCGCGAAGTGCTCCGGGTCGATCGACAGGGCCGGGTGACCCCCATCGATACCGCATGGGAGCCGTCGGCCAACTCCCTCGCCCTCTCGCCGAGCGGCGATCGACTGGCCGTCGGCATCGGGCTCACCAGCGGGGCCCTCGGGATCTGGATCAAGCAGCTCCCGAAGGGTCCCTTCTCCCGACTGACCTTCGAGGGGCAGGATCGCCGGCCGACCTGGTCGCCCGACGGCGAGCTGGTGGCATTCGTGCGGGACTCGGGCAACGGCGGCAGCGTCTTCGTCCGCCGGGTCGATGGGGGGAGCGCCGAGCGTGAGCTGGCTCGGCTTGATCGTCCGGTGCAGGAGGTGACCTGGAGCCCGGATGGCGCCTGGATCGTGATGCGGACCGACAACGGTGCCGCCGGGGCGGGTGACCTCGTCGCGGTGCGCACCGACGGCGACACCACCGCGGTGCCACTCGCCGACAGCCGGTTCTCCGAAATGCATCCGGCGATCTCCCCCGACGGCCAATGGCTGGCCTACGCTTCGAATCAGACCGGATCCTCGGAGATCTATGTCCGTCCGTTCCCCGGGCCGAGCGACCGGCAATGGCAGGTCTCCAACGGTGGGGGGATGTTGCCCAGGTGGTCGTCGAACAGTCGGGAGCTCTATTTCATCAATGGCAGCCGGCTGATGGCGGCGACCGTGGACGTCTCCAATGGCTTTGCGGCCAGCCGGATCACCACGCTCTTCGGGGTGTCGGCCTATGCGATCGACGTCTTCCACCAGAGCTACGATGTGCTCCCGGGCGACGGCGGCTTCCTGTTCATGCAGATCCCGCGATCCGACCGGTCGTCGGCCCCCCCGCTGATCGAGATCACCGACTGGTTCGCCGACCTCGAACAGCGTACGCAGGAGTAGGGACCCGGTGACCATCGACCGACTCAACGCCGCCCTCGCCGGTCGCTACGCGATCGAGCGCGAGCTGGGCGCCGGCGGGATGGCCACCGTCTACCTCGCCGAGGACCTCAAGCACCAACGCAAGGTCGCCATCAAGGTGCTGCGCGAGGACCTCGCCGCCTCGCTCGGCGCCCCGCGCTTCCTCCGCGAGATCCAGATCGCCGCCCAGCTCCAGCACCCCAACATCCTCCCGCTGCTCGACTCCGGCGACGCCGATGGCTTCCTCTTCTACGTGATGCCGTTCGTGGCCGGGCAGTCGCTCCGCGAGCGGATCACTCGTGAGGGGGAGCTTCCCGTGGTCGAGGCGGTGCGCCTCCTGGTGGAGGTGGTCGACGCACTCCACCACGCCCACGAGCACGGGGTGGTCCACCGCGACGTCAAGCCCGACAACGTGATGCTCTCCGGGCGCCATGCCCTGATGACCGACTTCGGGGTGGCCAAGGCCATCAGCGAGGCGACCGGCGGCAACCTCGTCACCACCCTCGGCGTGGCGCTCGGCACCCCGACGTACATGTCACCAGAGCAGGCGGCTGCCGATCCGCATGTCGACCACCGAAGCGACCTCTACGCCGTCGGGGTGATGGCCTACGAGCTGCTGACCGGCCAGCCGCCGTTCACCGGCGCCACCCCGCAGCAGGTCCTGGCTGCCCACGTGACCCAGGCGCCGGACCCGGTCTCGAAGCGGCGCCCGGCGATCCCGCCGGCGCTCGAGGCGATCGTGATGCGCTGCCTCGCCAAGCGCTCCGCCGATCGATTCCAGAGCGCGGGGGAGCTGCTCCAGCAGCTCGAGCCGCTTGCCACCCCGAGTGGAGGGACCACGCCCTACGGCACCGTCCCGATCACCGTGGCCCGGCCCGGGGCGGGGCGCCGGGTCGCCCTCGTGGCCGGTGGGGTGGCGGTGCTCGCCGCCCTCGGCTGGGCCGGCTGGCAGACGACCCGGGATCGGCCGCTGGTGATTCGCACCGAGAACATGCGGCAGGTGACCCGCGACCCAGGGCTCGAGCTCTTCGTCGCCATCTCGCCCGACGGCCGCGAGGTGGCCTACCAAGTGGGGCCGACCCGCTGGTCGAGTCATGTCGAGGTGCGCGACATCGCCGGGGGGAGTGCCGTGCCGCTCACAGCCGACTGGGCGGGGAGCCAGGTGAATCCACTGTGGAGCCCCGACGGGCGCAGCATCGTGGTCCTGAACATCCGGCCGACTGCCGACCATGGTGCCGGCTTCTGGCGGGTGCCGCGACTCGGCGGGCAGGCGATGGCGCTCGACTCGGTCGACCTGGTCGAGATCCAGGGGGGCACGCGCATCGTCATCGACACGGTGGCGCAATTGGTGCGATTCCTCCGGCCCTCCGGGGAGGAGCTCTACACCGCCAGGTGGACCCAGCAGGAGCACTCCGCAGCGTGGCGCCTGGATTCGGCGGTGGCCTTCGTGCGGGGGAACAGCGATTACGTCAACGACTTCTACGGCAACCTCGCGCCGAGCAGCATCTGGGTGGTACAGCCCGGTGGCGAGGAGGTGCTGGTCTCCGACACGACCTCGCTCAACATGTCGCCGCGGTGGCTCCCCGATGGGACGCTCCTCTACGTCTCGAACCGGCAGGGGGCGCTCGACATCTACGCCCAGCGCCTCGGCCGCGATGGCGCCCCGCGGGGCGAGCCGATCCAGCTGACGACCGGCCTCGGTGCCTTCTCGATCTCGGTCTCCGCCGACGGGGGCACCCTCGCCTACGACCGCTTCAGGCTCCGGCGGAACGTCTATGCCATCGAGATCCCGACGGGCGATCCGGTCTCGATCCGGGAGGCGCGGCCGGTCACGAGTGGTGACCAGGTGATCGAGACCCTCGACCTCTCCGATGATGGGCAGCTCCTGATCCACGACTCAAACCTCGAGGGCAACCAGGACCTCTACATCCAGCCCCTGGCCGGCGGCGCCCCCCGGCGGGTGACCCGCGACCCGGGCGACGACTTCTCGCCGGATCTCTCGCACGACGGCAGCGAGATCGTCTTCCATTCGACCCGCGGCAGTTCGCGCGACATCTACTACATCCGGAGCGACGG
>JAHEFN010000166.1 GCA_024640185.1 Gemmatimonadota bacterium
TGGGTGGATGCGGGGATCTCGAGCACCTCCACCAGTGCCCGTTTCGCCCGTCGAGGTCGAGGAATCCAATTGAGTGAACCGGCTCGCGTCCTTCCCCGGGAATCGGCCGCTCCGCGTCGTATGGAGCGGCCTCGTGCGATGCCCGCAACGCCAGCAGCCACCGAGCCAGCCGCCGAGGCGCCCCGCCCGACGACCACCCCGGCCCCGCCGACCTCCGGCCGCTGGAAAGTTTGGGGCTGGGTGATCGGCATCGGACTCCCACTCACCGTCATCAACCTCCTCGGCATCCCCTACTACACCGCATCGGCGGCGGTGAGGGTTCGGCACCCCTGGCATGCCATGCTGCGCCCGTCGGGGTCGGTGGGCCTTGTCGCAGGCATCATCGCGGTCCTGATCTTCGTCTTCCTCTGGCTCTATCCCCTGCGGAAGCGTTTCAAGCGACTCGCGTTCCTCGGCTCCCTGGGCAAGTGGATGGATGTCCATGTGACCCTCGCCCTGGCCCTCCCGCTCCTGCTCGCGATCCACTCGGCATGGCGAGCAGATGGGCTGATCGGACTGGGCCTGCTGGCCATGCTGGTGGTCATCGTCAGCGGGGTGGTGGGACGCTACCTCTATGTCCGCATCCCCCGGGCCCGCAACGGGGTCGAGTTGACCCGTGAAGAGGTCGCCAACCGACGCCGGGAACTGGTCGGCTCATTGGCCATCACCACGGGGCTCAGCACCGACGTCGTGCAGCGTACCCTCGATATCGCCCCGGCCCCAGCGGAGGAGCAGGGTGTCCTTCGCATCTTTGGCCGCCTGCTCGCCGATGACCTCTTTCGCTGGAAGCGGCGCGCGGCACTCCGGCGTCGCTGGGCCAGCGTCGCACCGGCCGGGCAGCCGCTCAGCAAGGCCGCGCTGGCCGATGCCGTCCGGTTTGCGTCGCAGGAGATCTCGCTGGTCCAGCAGGTGCGCATGCTTCACGCGACCCAACGGATCTTCCACTATTGGCACATCGCCCACCGGCCCTTCGCCATCACCGCGCTGGTCGCGGTCGTGATTCACATCGTCGTGGTGATGGCGGTGGGCGTCGTGGGGTTCTAGGCCACCGCCATGGAAATGCTCTGGACCACCCTCGGCTTCGGCCTGATCACCGCCGTGGCGATATGGCTGCACCTGCGGATGTCCCACAGCGGGAGTGGCACCATCCCGGGCACTGCCCCGTGCCCCCGGTGCGCGACGGCGGTCCCGCCGGGCTCGGTGTACTGCCCACGATGTGCCGCGCCACAGCAGGTGTTTGAGTTGGTGCAGGCGGCGACAGTCGAGGGAGAGTTGGCCGGCGGGGGAGGCGAGCCACGCGCATTGGTGCGCGCCGACCAGTGTGTCGGGTGTGGCACCTGTGTCGATGCCTGCCCCGAACCCGGTGCCATCACCATGCGAGGCAAGCTCGCGGTGGTCGACGATGCCCGCTGCCGGGGACACGGCGACTGTGTCGCCGCCTGCCCGATCGGCGCCATCTCCGTCACGACCGGTGCGGCGGTCAACCGGGTCTCGGTCCCCAACGTCAATGCCCACTTTGAGACCAACGTCCCCGGACTGCATGTCGTCGGCGAGCTCGGTGGTCGCGGGTTGATCAAGAACGCCATCAACGAGGGGAAGATGGCGGTTGAGCACATCACCCGGCGCCTGGCGGCAGAGCCTCGGCCCCTCGGCAGCGAAGGCACCATCATCGACGTGGTCGTCGTCGGCTCGGGCCCGGCCGGACTCAGTGCGGGGATCGAGGCGCTTCGCTCGGGCCTCAGCTACCTGGTACTCGAACAGGGCTCGCTGTCCGAAAGTGTCCGCAAGTACCCCCGGCACAAACTGTTGCTGGCCGAACCGGTGTCCATGCCGCTCTACGGTGACCTCTGGGTCGCCGATACCTCAAAAGAGGACCTCCTCCAGATCTGGGAGCAGGTGGTCGAGAGCACCGGACTGCAGGTGCGCACCGGCGAGAAGGTCGAGAACATCACCCATGATGCGGGATGCTTCCGCGTCGAGACCAGTGCCGGGACCCATCTCGCGCGCCGAGTCGTGTTGGCGATGGGCCGCCGGGGATCGCCGAGGAAACTGCGCGTCCCGGGTGAGGAGCTCGACAAGGTGTTCTACGAGGTGATCGAGATGGAACAGTTCGCGAAGCAGCGGGTCCTGGTGGTGGGTGGTGGCGACAGCGCGATCGAGTGCGCCGTCGGCCTCGCCAACCAGTCAGGCACGACCGTGCAACTGTCCTACCGGCGACGGGAACTCACCAGGGTGAAGTCCCGCAATCAGGAGAAGCTCGATCGCGCGGTGTCTCAAGGGAAGATCGCCCTCCTGCTCGGCACCCAAGTCAGGGAGATCCGCCCCGATGTGGTCGTGATCGAGGGGCCCGACGGCACCATGCTCCTGCCCAATGATGTGGTCATGATCCGAATCGGTGGTGATGCGCCATACGCCTTCCTGGAGCGCATCGGTGTGGAGATCGTACAGAAGGACGTGCCGATTCCCAGCGACCAGGCCAAGGTGAGTTGATTGCGCGCCCTGTCTGTCGCGGCCCTGCTGGCCTTGCTCCTTCCGGCACCTGCCCAGGCGCAGATCTCGCCTGGGCCATTGTCGCGAGCGCACCAACCACTCGATGGCAGCAGGCAGTGCCTCACCTGTCACGGCTCTTCCCGCGACGCCATGCCGCAGCTCTGCCTCGACTGCCACAAGGAAGTGGCCTGGCTGACCCGGCAGCGCCGAGGGCTGCACGCCCGGACGGCCACGAGAACCGACCAAAGCTGCGGCTCTTGCCACCCGGAGCACGCAGGACGGGACTTTGCCTTGATCGAGTGGCCCAGCGGTGCGGAGACGACCTTCGATCATCAAGAGGCCGGATGGGCTCTCGAGGGCGCCCACGCCACGACCGACTGCAGCAGCTGCCATCGCACCGCGTTTCGGGTCGGACCTGCCGCCGCGCTGTCGCCGCAGGAGAGCTCTCCGGGTTGGGTGGGTCTCGAGACCACCTGTGCCTCGTGCCATGTGGACGACAACCCGCACGACACGGCCCTTGGGTCGGCATGCCAGGATTGCCACGACGTCGAGGCATGGTCGCCCGCACCGGCGTTCGACCACGCCGACAGTCGCTACCCGCTGACCGGTCAGCACCTCGAGGTGACCTGTGTCGGGTGCCATCAGGGCGAGGCAACCAGCCAACGGGCCATCGGGGGTGGCACCACCGCACTCCGCTTCGAGCCGCTGACCTTTGCCGAGTGTTCGAGTTGTCATCAGGATCCGCACCGCGGCGCACTCTCCCAGGCGTGCAGCAGCTGTCATGTCACCCGGGGGTTCGAGGTGATTGACCGCCGCAGCTTCAACCACAGCGCCACCCGCTATCCGCTGCGCGGGCGGCACCGCAGTACGACCTGCGAGGCCTGTCATGGCCGTTCCATGGCACACCCAAACCCCGCGTTCAGTCGGTGTGATGCCTGTCATGTGGATGCCCATGGCGGAGAGCTCCAGCACCCCACGGAGGCTCCCCGTGACTGCGAATCGTGCCACACGCTCACGGGATTCGAGTCCTCGACCTTTACGGTGGCACAACACGACGAGACGCCGTTTCCCCTCGGCGGTGCCCACCAGACGGTGGCGTGCGCCGACTGTCACACGCGCACCACGGGAACGGCTGGCGCTGACGAGATCGTCCACTTGAACCTCACCTTCGACCGTTGCAGCGCATGTCACACCGATACCCACGGCACACAATTGCCGGACGTCGCGTGTACCACCTGCCATGTCGATACCTCCTGGGGCGAGACGATCTACGCCCCAGATCGTCATGCCGACACCCGGCTCCCGCTCGAGGGCCGCCATGCTCAGGTGGCGTGCGCCAGCTGTCATGGCCCATCCCGCAACGGGCTCCCCGAGCTGGAGACCAGCGTCACCACGGGGGCAGCCGGCGTGATCTTCCACCTTCCGGAACTCGAGTGCGGCAACTGTCACGCCGATCCGCATCTCGGCGTCGGCTCCCTCCCCGACCGGGCCACGTCATGCGGTGACTGCCACACCAGCATGAGTTTCCGTCCGGCGAGTGTCGACGTCCCGGCCCACGCAGGATTCGAGTTCCCCCTCGAGGGTGCTCACCGTGCCGTGGCCTGCGCCGCCTGTCATACTGGGCTCGAGGCCGCCGACCGGCCGACCGGCGAGGCGACCCTCATCGCCACATCCCGTCACACGGACCCGGTCGACCTCCGTGCCGTTGTTGGCACCACCTGCGCCGCCTGTCATGAGAGTCCACACGGCACCCAGTTCAGTTCCCGGGCAACGGGCGAGCGCTGTGAGGCGTGCCATGGCAGCGACAGCTTCTCCGACACCTCACCCTTTGATCACGACCGTGATGCGGCCTTCGCCCTCGCCGGTGCTCATGTCGAGGTGCCCTGCGCGAGCTGTCACCCCACGGTGGGCACCGGCGCTTCCGCGCAGGTGACCTACACCCCCATTCCGCACCGATGTGAGGATTGCCATGCCGTCGCCCGCGGCGGGACCGCACCATGACGGGCCTCACCCGCTGGATCGGCGCGCTGGCCCTCGGGTTCGGACTGTGGAGCAGTCCGGCCGCGGCCCAGACGAGCACAAACCCGCATGGCCCCGCGGTTGGTGCGTGCGTCACCTGTCACTTGCCGACCGCCTGGCAGCCGGTGGAGATCAGCGACAGCTTTGCCCACGCCGAAGGGATCTTCGCCCTGGACGGCGCCCATGCCTCGACCAGCTGTACCAGTTGCCATGCCACTTTGGTCTTCGACGAGGCACCGACGACCTGTGCCTCCTGTCACGAAGACCTCCATCGCGGTGAACTCGGGATCAACTGTGCCCGGTGTCACACCACTCGCAGCTTCGTCGATGAAGTCGGTCAGGTACGGCTCCACGAGGAGACCCGCTTCCCACTGCGAGCGGCCCACACCACCGTGGCCTGCAGCTCATGTCATCCATCGACATCGGCGGGTCAACCACAGTTCCGGGGACGGTCGACTACCTGCGTTGGATGCCACCAAGCTGACTACGAGGGGGCCAGCGACCCGCTGCATGCCGGACCCGGATTCCCGACCGAGTGCACGACATGTCACACCCAAACCGCCTGGCGGGGGGCGCCGTTTGATCATGGCGCGACCCAGTTTCCGCTGACGGGAGCGCACCAAGCGACGACCTGCGCCTCGTGTCATGCCGACGGCGTGTATGCCGGGAAGCCGACGGCGTGTGTGGCCTGTCATCAGCCCGACTACGACGGCACCACGACACCGCCGCACGAGGCGGCCACCTTTGCCACGACCTGTGCCTCGTGCCACACCACCACCGCGTGGCTCGGCAATCCGTTCGACCACGGCACCACCCAGTTCCCCTTGACGGGCCCGCACCAGATCGCGACCTGTGAGTCCTGTCACGCTGACGGCATCTATGCCGGGCGGCCGACCTCCTGCATCAGCTGTCACCAGCCTGACTTCGACGGCACCACCAATCCAAATCACAGTCAGGCCGGCTACTCGACCGATTGTGCGACCTGTCATACCGATGGCACTCGCTGGGCCGGGGCCACCTACGACCATGGCGCGACCCAGTTCCCGCTGACCGGCGCCCACCTGGCGACGACCTGCGCCTCGTGTCACGCCGACGGCGTCTATGCCGGGAAGCCGACGGCGTGTGTGGCCTGTCACCAACCCGACTA
>JAHEFN010000167.1 GCA_024640185.1 Gemmatimonadota bacterium
CCAGACCCCCGTCGCCACGAGCCGTCCAGGGCCGCAGAGCCAGATATCGGTCGCCCGGCCCTCCCGCAGGGTCGCCGAGACCGAAAGCACTGTTCCGCTCGACGACCTGAATCGGAGCGGCAGCTCGTCCTCTCCGGCGGCTGCGACCGCCAGGGCGGCGGTCACGGTGCCGGTGCCACAGGAGAGCGTCTCGGCCTCGATCCCTCGCTCGTAGGTCCTGAGCGCCCAGGTCGGGGCCGCGGGGTCACCTCCAGTTCCACTGGAGGGTGAGATCCGGGCGTAGAAGTTGGCATTGGCTCCCCCCGGACCGCAGGCAGGGTGCCCCCTGAGGATCCTACCCCGGCCATCGACGTCCACCGCCCCGAGGTCGTCGACCTTGGTCACCAGGTGCGGGACGCCGACCGTGCCGAGGTGGATCGCCTGCTCGCCCTCCGCGAGGACGACATCGAGCGCCACCGGCAGGTCGGTGTCCGGGAGGTGGAGCTCCGCGAGGTCGCCTCCGGCACACCGGGTGGGAAAGCTCCCCGCCCCGGTCACCAGGGTCATCCCTGCCCCGTCGGCCATCCCCAGGTTGGCGGCCAACCTGGTCGAGCAGATCGCCGCGTTGCCGCACATCGGTGCTGGAGAGCCATCGCTGTTGAAGTAGGTCATCCGGACCGCGCCGTCGCCGGCCGGGTCGATGATCACCAGGCCGTCGGCACCGATCCCATGCCGGCGATCGCAGATTCGGGCCACCCGGTCGGGGGGCCACTCCTCCACGCTTGTGGTCCGACCGTCGAGCATCACGAAGTCGTTGCCCGAGCCGGTCAGCTTGTGGAAGGCCACCGCGGTCACTTGAGCCGTCCGAAGATCCCCTGCAGGCGGAGCCACCAGACCATCCAGACGGCTTCCCGCACGATGCGCTTGTTCATCTTGCTCTGGCCCTCCACCCGGTCGACGAAGACGATCGGTACCTCCACCAGCCGGAATCCCTTCTTCCACGCTCGATAGCTCATCTCGATCTGGAAGCCATAGCCGTTGGACCGGACACGGTCCATTGGGATCGCCTCCAGCACCTCGCGCCGGAAGCACTTGAAGCCACCCGTGGCGTCCGTCAGGGGCAGTGCCGTGATCCAGCGCACGTACTTGTTCGCGAACCAGGAGAGCAGCAGGCGGGACATCGGCCAGTTGATGACGTTGACCCCTCGGGCATACCGGGAGCCGAGGACGAGGTCGGCGTCCTGGATGCCGGTCAGCAGGTCGTGCAGGTACTTCGGGTCGTGGGAGAAATCGGCGTCCATCTCGAAGATCCAGCGGTACTCACGCGACAAGGCCCAGGCGAACCCGGCGAGGTAGGCCCGGCCGAGTCCCTGCTTTGCCGCACGGTGCAGCACGTGCACCCGGGGATTGGCGGCCGCCAGCTCGTCGGCAATGGCACCGGTCCCATCGGGCGAATTGTCATCGATCACCAGGACGTCGAGGCGATCGTCGGTGGCGAGGATCCGCGGCACGATCTGCGGCAGGTTCTCACGCTCGTTGTAGGTCGGGACGCAGACCAGGCCACGCTCAGACATCGGCCCTCCTGTGGCGGAGGCGTCCCGCGGCGACCAGGGCGAGCGAGAGCAGGACCGACACCAGGGTGATCAGCTTGCCGGTGGCATAGCCCGGCGTGGTGAAGACCAGGGAGACCTCCCGGGCCCCCGGGGGCAGGGCCACCGTGAGCATCGCATGGTTGGTGCGCCAGGTGGGGGCCACCTCACCATCGATGGTGGCACCCCAGCCGGGATACCAATTCTCCGCGACCAGGAGGTAGCTGGTGTCGACGGCGGTGCCAGTCAACGCTACGGTCATCCGGCCAGGCTCCCAACTGGTGAGGGTGGCGGTCACGTTGCTGGCCACCGGCGCGCCCAACGCGCTGCTGGCCACCGCGCCCGGCAGCGAACTCGTGTCCGGCACGAGGACGATCTGGTTGGTCGGGAATCGTCCATCGACCACCGTCGGGATGATCTGCTCCTCGGGGGCCTTGACGGCGGTGGGGACCACCCGGACCCACTGCGGCTCCTCATCTCGTTCGAGGAGGTAGCCGGCCTCGGCATAGCCGCGCCGGCCATGGCTCGATGGTGAGGTCGGCCCGAGCAGCATTCGATAGCCCGGGAGTTGGTCCTGCGGGTCGATCCGCAGCGTCAGGAACCGAATCGCGTACAGGTCCCAGAGCGTCGGTGAGAGCTGGTGTTGCCAGACATTCTTGGTGCCCCAGAGCTCGTCGTAGAAGCGGATCTCGTTGCCGTGGTACCCGAAGGTGGTGGGGACCTGTTCCGCCATCAGCCACGATCCCTGGTAGATCCCGAGGTTGAGTTCTCCCTCGCCGGTATCGCTGCGCCCGTCGAAGTTCCGGAACGGCATCGGCGCCTCCTTCATCCGGGAGACGAGGGCATCGTCGGCGTAGGTCACCGCCGCCGGCTGGACGAATTGGGCGTAGTGCTTGAGGACGCTCCAGTTGTCGAACCCGATGGCGACGATCAGGACGAGGGCGGCACCGAGTCCACGCAGCCGGCCTGCCGCGATCGCCCAGAGCCCTGCCCCGCCGAGCCCCACGAAGAGCAGCATCCTGATCGCCCCGAGCTGCAGCTCCCCGCTGTTGGTGACGGCCACCTGCCTGGTCCGGCCGTCGGAGGCGAGTGCCTCGGCCACCGGCTGCAGCCCACCCACGGCGCCGAGCAGCGCGAGGCCCCCAAAGGCGCCCAGCAGGATCAGCAGTCGCCGCCGATCGACCTCACCCCTGAGCAATCGGTCGACGCCGCAGGCCGCCCAGATACAGATCACCAGGGTTGGCAGGTAGAAGGCCATCCCGGCGGCCCGCACCTTGTCCATCATCGGCATGACGGTGTACCAGAGGCGGTAGAACGGGGTGTGGGCCCCGAAGCCCACCAGCAGGAAGAGTCCCGCGATCACCCCGAGTCCGAGCCCCAGCCCGCGCTTGCGGGCCTCGCGGAAGCCGAGGATCGCGAGGATCACCACCAGCGCCCCGAGGTACTCGACATGGGTCTTGAAGAAGTTCGACCCCCAATAGTGTTCGAACATGCCGTTGAACTGCGGCAAGACCGTCGAGGCGAGTTCGTCGAGCGGCATCGCGAATTGGGTGGCGTACTCCCACCCCGACGACGCGCTGCCCTCGACCCGTGGCGAGAAGGGGATGTACTTGAGGAACGGCAGCCCCTGGATCATCCCCACGCCGACGCCGAGCAGCACCGCCCCGAGTGACCCGCCAAGGTCGGCCAGGGGGGTACGCGCCCTGGTCCGTTCGGGGTCGAGGAAGGTCAACCACAGGGCCCAGAGTCCACAGGCGACCAGCAGGTAGTAGGTGGTCTGGAAGTGGGGTGACAGCATCGCCAGGCCGACCACGAGGGCGAACGCCCCGTAGCCACCGAGGCGACCATGACGAATGGCCCGCAGCAGGGCAAGGAAAGCCAGCGGGGCCAGGGCCGCGACGAAGAGCTTGCCGTCGTGGCCGGGTCGCATCATCGAGGCGACAATGCCGCTCAGCTCGTAGGCGAGTCCGCCGATCACGGCAGCGGTCCAGGAGAGCCGCAACGCCCGGAGCAACGCGTACATCGCCCCACCGGCGATGACCAGGTGGAGCACAAAGCCGAGCGACATCCCGAGGTCGGTGGGCAGCAGCCACCGCAGCCACGCGGTCGGGTAGAAGATGTCGCCGTGCATCGCGGCGATGAACGGCATCCCACCGAAGAGGTAGGGGTTCCACTCGGGGATCCGACCGTGGTCACGGAAGAACTGGGCGCCGAATTCGCGGAAGGCATAGCCGGCGATCAGTTGGTCATCACCGGCCAGGAATTGTCCGGTCAGCACCGGCCAGGTGAGCGCCACGGCGGCAAGGGTGAAGACCAACCACGCCCATGGTGAGGTGTGCCGGGGGGCCCACGGTGTCGAAGCGTCCGGAGTGGTCACGCAGGTGACTCCCGCTTGAAGAGAAAGGGCAACGCCGCTCCGACCTCACAACCGGTCAGGACCAACCGCGACACTGCCGCAAGGATGACCGCCTCCCCCAGCCCGATCGATCCCTGGAAGAGCGCCACCAACATCGCCTCGCGAACCAGGAGCCCGCCGGGGACGAAGATGGCAAGCAATCCCGCAAGATAGGCGGCCGCAAATCCGCCGATGGCCAGCCGAGGATCGAGCGGGCTGCCGGGCAGCACCCCACGGGCGAGCGCCCAGAACGCGACGCCGTAGCCCAGCCAGGCCAGCAGGTTGAGGGCGATCCCCTCGCCCAGCGCCCCGGCGCGCGGGGCGCTGGGTGGGGGGCCCTCACGACGGGCAACCCGCCAGATCCGGTTGAGCGTCCCCTGATGCCCGACCGTGACCAGCGAGCCGAGGGCTGCCAGCCCGAGGAGGAGCATCGCCATCCCGGCCCCGGGTTGGACCGACTCGAGCTCCCGGCCGATCGTCAGGGCGGCGACCGCCACCCCGGTGCCGACAGCCAACACCTGCATGACGACGCTGGCCGCGGTCGCGACACCTCCCCGCACCCCAGCCCGTTCACTCATCACGGCCAGTCCGGCGATCGCCCAGATCCGGCCCGGGAGGTACTTGCCGAACGAGGCAAGGATCCAGATCCGCGCGCCGGTCAGCCATCGTACCTCCTCGCCCCATCCCCGAATGACGCGCAGCCAGCCTTCGATGAGTCCGGCGTACATGAGCCAGGTGATGACCATCGACAGCGCGATCCATCCGGGGTGGAAGTCGAGGGCGACGTTGGCGCCCTGGATCTTGGTCCATTCGCCGGCGACGGCCCGCGTCATGAACCCCAAGACGACCAGGCCGATTCCCACTTGCAGGATGGCGGTGGTGCGGCGCGTCATCGCCGTGCCTCCAGCGCACGACGGTACCAGGCCTCGCACCGTTCGGCGACCGCACTCGGAGTCAACCGGGCCGCCCATTGCTGGCCAGCCGCGAACGCGGCGTCGGTGGCGTGGGGATCATCGAGCACGGCGAGCATGCCGGCGGCGACCGTTGCCGGGGTCGGGGCGACCACACGCCCCGCGCCGGCCGAGGGCACCACATCGAGCAGCCCACCGCCGTCGTGACAGGCGACCACGGGGACACCCTGGATCAGGGCCTCGACGGCGGCGAGACCGAGCCCCTCCTGCTCGGCGGTCATCAGGCAGAGATCGGCCCGTGCCAGATGGCCCGGCACCTCGTCCGGGGGGATCGCCCCGAGAAAGGAGACCGCCCTGCCCAACCCAAGCCCGCCGGCCTGGGTCTTGAGCCGGGCGCTGGCGAGTCCCTCGCCGATGATCGTCAGCGGCAAGGCGAGTCCCCTGCTCCGCGCCTCGGCGAAGGCCTCGAGGGCCAGGCCGATGCGCTTCTGTTCGGTGAGCCGCCCCAGCATGACGATGCCGCCTCCGCCGACGCTCCGCGGTCGTGGGCGGTCGGCCACCGGCATCGGTTGGATGGCGTCGTCCGCCACCTCGACCCCGCCGTCCGCCCGGAGCGTGGCGGCCAAGGCGCCTGAGACGGTGGTCACCACATCGGCACGGCGGAGGACCCGTCGACCGAAGAAGCGGAAGGTGCGAGAACGGCTCAACAAGCGCACATCAGTACCGTGGCAGGTGATCACCAGCGGTGGGCCGGCCGGGGCGGCGAGCCCGGCAGGGACCCACCAGTGGGCATGGAGGACGACGTC
>JAHEFN010000168.1 GCA_024640185.1 Gemmatimonadota bacterium
GGCCGGGTGGGGAATCCGGCCTGGGCAATCCGGGCCGTGGCATCCTCTCCTACCTCGATCCCGTCAAGCGGGATTACCGGGCGCTGGAGCTCTCCTTCGCCATCGAGAACGACCCGCGGTACTCGCTGGCACTGAGCTACGTCCTCTCCAGGAACTCCGGCAACTACCCCGGGGCGCACGACACCGACCAGGGCGGTTTCTTCTATCCCAACGACAACCGCAGCTACCGCTATCCGTTCCAGATGCCGAACAACACCGGCCCACTCCCCAACGACCACACCCACGCGCTCAAGGTCCGTGGGTCGTATCGGGTGGCGCCGCGACTTGGGATCGGGGCCTTCTTCATGGTGCGGTCCGGGGTGCCGATCTCCCGGTTGGTTGTCGGGACCGACATCGGGTTCGTGCCGGGGTTCCTCACCCCGCGGGGCTCGGAGGGTCGGACGCCCTCCCTCTGGGATCTGGACTTGCGGCTGGCCTACACCGCGGGTGGGACGGGGCTCCGTCCGCGCTTCACCCTCGATGTCCAGAACCTTGGCAACAGCCGGAAGGCGCTCGCGGTGGACAACGCCTTCGAGCGCGAGAATGGACGGGGGAATCCGTTCTGGAGCCGGCCGGTGGCCTATCAGGCCCCGCGGGCTGCACGGCTGGGGATCGAGCTGCTCTTCTAGCCGACCCGGTGCCGGGGCGGGGTGTCAGTCCCCGACCCCGGGCGTCCCCGGGGGTGGCTTCGCTTGTGCCACGCCATTTTGGCGTATCTTCGTTGGATGAGCGAGCGAGACCCTTGGATTGGCCGCACCCTGGCCGGTCGGTACCGGCTGCTGTCCGAGTTGGGCCGGGGCGGGATGGCGATCGTCTACCGGGCAGAGGACGACAAGCTCGAACGGGAGGTCGCGGTCAAGGTGATCCGCGATGACATCTCCGCCTCGCTCGGCCTGGAGCGGTTCCAGAAGGAAATCCGGGTCCTCTCCACCCTCACCCACCCCAACATCGTCGGCCTGATCGATTCGGGATCGGTGGAGGGGACGCTCTACTACGTCATGCCGCTGATCGCGGGCCAATCCCTCCGGGAGCGACTCGATCGTGAGGGACGGTTGCCGATCGAGGAGGCGGTCCAGGTCACCGCCGAGGCCTGTGCGGCGCTGGCCCATGCCCACGACAAGGGCATCGTCCACCGCGACATCAAGCCCGAGAACGTGATGCTGGTCGGCCAGACCGCGATGGTGACCGATTTCGGGATTGCCAAGGCGCTGGGCGAGTCGAGCGATGACCGGCTGACCTCGACGGGCGTGGCGATCGGGACGGTGGGGTACATGAGCCCAGAGCAGTCATTGGGTTCGGCCTCCATCGATGCCCGGTCGGACCAGTACTCACTGGCCGCGGTGCTCTATGAGATGCTCACCGGCGAGCCGCCGTTCACCGGGCCCAACGCCCAGACGGTCATTGCCCGCAAGAACACCGAGGTGGCCCGGGCCATCCGCCCGGTCCGCGAGACGGTCTCGGCCGGGCTCGAGGCGGTGGTGTTGCGCGCGCTGGCGCGGGACCCGGTGGACCGCTATCCCACCACCGAGGCGTTCCGAGCCGCGCTCATCAGCGTCCCCGCGCGGTCGACGTCGGGGGAAGTGTCGGCGCCCCGGCCCGTTGCCCCGCTGCCGACGGCCGACCGGCGTCGCCGCACGAGGCTCGCCGGGCTGGTTGGCCTTGTCGCCATCGCGGTGGCGGGTGGGCTGCTCGCATCCCGAGCAGGCATCTTCGGCCCGAGCGGCGGAGGGGCGGTGGAGGTATGGAGCCCCACCAATCGGGCCCGGATCGCCTTCCTCAAGTGCCGGGCCGATGGCCAACCCGACGCGATCGGCTCCGGGATCCTGGCGGCGATCACCAGCCGACTGCAGTCGGTCCGGTCGGTGATGCCGCTCACCTCCAGTGCCACGGACCGGTTCGCCGACTCGAGCCTCGGATCCGACGCGATCGCCGACAGCCTGGCTGCCGACTACCTCTCGAGCTGCGTGGTCGGCGACCGGGAGATCGAGTTCACCCTCGCCGACCGGCGGGGGCGCCGGCTCTGGAGCGAGCGCTTCACCGCGGCCGATGTCGTGGGTGAGACGACGGTGGTGACCCTGCTGGCCCGGATCGGGATCGAGCCGGGTGCCGACGAACTCGAGGCCATTCGGTCGTACCAGAGCATTTCGCCAGTCGCTGACAGCCTCTACCAGCTCTCTCTGGGCTATCGGGCCATGTCCAATGACTCGCTCAACAACGCCGCAATGGGACTGCTCGAGCGAGCCGTTGAGGAGGATCCCTCGTTCGGTCTGGGGTGGGCGGCGCTGTCCGGGGTGTACTCCCAGCGGGTGCGCAACCTGGGGCAGTACTACGACCGCGCGGAGTCCACGCTCAACGCCACGCGGATGGCCGAGACCGCGATCCGATTTGCACCCCTGATCGCGCAGAGTCACGTGGCCATGGCATCGGTACAGATGTTCGTCAACTTCGACTTTGCCGGAGCCGAGGGGTCGCTCCGGGCCGCGTTGCTGCTGTCACCAGCTCACCGCCAGGCCAATGTGCTGCGGGCGTTCCTCTACGCCTGGAAGGGGCACCGTGACTCGGCGATGGCCAGCGTGGAACGGGCCCTCGAGAGTGCGCCGATGGACAAGGATCTCTTCCTGGACCACGGCTTCATTTCCTACCTCGTGGGTGACCATGAGACCGCCATTGCCGACTACCGCTGGGCGAATCAGTTCACCGGCAAACCCGAGGACAACGGCCTGCTCGACTGGGCGCTGATCGAGGCAGGGCGTCTGGACGAGGCCGGCGCGACTGAGGATGGCTACTGTGATGCCGGCATTGCGGAGCCCTGTCGCACCGCCCCGCTGTATCTCGCGGCGGCACGGGGAGAGACAGATCGCATCCTCGATGCTGCCAGGGCGCTGCGGCAGGAGAACGTCCCCTGGCGCCCCAATCATGCCTTTGATCTTGCCCAGTTCTTCGCGATGGCGGGAATGACCGATTCTGCCTTCGCCGCCCTCGAGGAGGCCGCCGCCGGACCGAGTTCCTGGCTGACCCGGTTCAGGATCGATCCACACTTCAAGAACCTGCGGAGCGACCCACGGTTCGACCAGCTGGCAGACCGGCTCGGATTGCCGCCCCTGCAACAGTAGGGCTGCCGCCGTCGGACCTCTGCCGGTCTGCTCCAGGGCGGGCTACGAGATGACACCCAGCCCCCCAGCTGACGGCTACGACCGGATCACTCCATACCACGTCTACCAGGACGCCGGGGCCATGATGGCCTGGCTCACCGAGACCTTCGGCATGGCGGAGCGGCACGTCGTCCGGCGCCCCGACGGGCATCACTGGTACTTCGCCACACCGGAGGCATCGGGGGTGTAGCTGCCGCATTGCGGGGTCCCCTTCCTGGCGGTACTCTCAAGCGATCCCCCGAGAGGGGTCGACGGGCTTCTGTGGTCTCCCCCACTTCCCAGATCGACATCCCATGCCCGACCCCTCGGATCGCCTCGCCCAGGCCCTGGCCGACCGCTATGCACTCGAGCGCGAGCTGGGGCAGGGTGGCATGGCCACGGTGTACCTGGCCCACGACATCAAGCACGGCCGCAAGGTCGCCATCAAGGTCCTCAAGCCCGAGCTCGCGGCGGTGCTCGGCGCCGACCGGTTCGTGCAGGAGATCAAGACCACCGCCGCGCTGCAGCATCCGCACATCCTGCCGCTGCATGACAGTGGTGAGGCCGACGGCTTCCTCTTCTACGTGATGCCGTTCATTGATGGCGAGACCCTCCGCGACAAGCTCAACCGCGAGACCCAGCTCGGCATCGACGAGGCGGTCCGGATCACCACCGAGGTGGCCGACGCACTGCACTACGCCCACAGCCAGGGAGTGGTCCACCGCGACATCAAGCCGGAGAACATCCTGCTGGCGGCCGGCCGGCCGATGGTGGCCGACTTCGGGATCGCCCTGGCGCTGAGTGCAGCGGCCGGCGGGCGAATGACCGAGACCGGGATGTCGCTGGGGACGCCGCACTACATGTCCCCCGAGCAGGCGACCGCCGACAAGGAGATCGGCCCCCGGAGCGACGTCTACTCGCTGGCGAGCGTGCTCTACGAGATGCTCACCGGCGACCCACCACACACCGGGAGCTCAGCGCAGCAGGTGATCATGAAGATCATCTCCGAGGTGGCCGATTCGGTGACCCAGCTCCGGAAGAGCGTTCCGCCGAATGTGGCGGCGGCGGTGGGGAAGGGGCTCGAGAAGCTGCCGGCGGATCGTTTCGAGAGCGCCAAGGCCTTTGCCGAGGCGCTCGGGAATCTGGCCTTCACCACCATGGGTGCCGCGGCGATGGCAATGGCGCCGACCACGGTCCGCGGCTGGATCCGGAGCCCGCTGAGTTGGGCGGCGATGGCGGCGGCGGTGGCAGGGGTCGCCTGGGCCATGGTGCGATCAGCCGCCAACGACGGCGACCAGCTGGTGGTCCGCGCCGAGCTCCCGCTGATCACCAGATCGGATTCCGGGGTCGGTCTCAACGGGCTCGATATCTCCCCCGACGGGTCGGCGATCGTCTACGCCGCTGGTACCGCCGACAGTGAGTCCACCACTGCGCTCTACCTGCGGCGCTCCGATGACCGGGAGCCTCACCTGATCCCCGGTACAGCGGGGGCGACTGCCCCGGCCTTCTCGCCCGACGGTCAATCGGTCGCCTTCGTCCACGACTCCGCGGGGAGGACAAGTATCCGCCGGGTGCGCCTCTCCACCGAGGTACTCGAGACGGTCACCCGACGTTTGCTCGTGGATGAAGGAGTGGTGGACATGCTCCGGTGGGGGGACGACGGGTTCCTCTACTACGCTCAGTTCCCAGATGGGATCTTCCGGGTGCCTGGTAGCGGCGGTGAACCGGAACTCCTTGTGAAGGGCTTGGCGAGCTGGCCGGAGCCGCTGCCGGGTGGCGAGTACATGTTGTATGTAACGTTTGAATTGCCCAAGCGGCTCAAGCGCCTGACCCTCAAGACACTCGAGACCGAATCGCTGGAACTCGACCTCTCTGGGGGGGCGGGACGGTACACGTCCCCGGGCTACCTGGTACTGAAGACAACCGCAGGTCTCGCGGCGGTCAGGTTCGACCTGCGGCGGGGAGTGGTCGAAGGCGATCCGGTCCCTGTACTCGACCGACTCGCCGCAGGTGGGAACATCGGGGCCTTTGCGATCTCCCGCACGGGGGCCGCGGTCTACACGACCGACAATTCCCGCGACCCCAATGCCGAACGCATGTGGCGCCTCGTCCTCGTGGACGCACGCGGTGCTGAGGCTGGTGAGGTGCGAGTCCCTCGTGGGGACCTCACCCATCCACTCTTCTCTCCAGATGGACGGCGACTGGCGTTCTCCATCAATCCCCCATTTGCTGAGTTCGTCGAGGGGAGGAGGGAGGCGGCAGGAGATGTGTACCTTCACGATCTCGATGTTGGCACGACCACCCCGCTACAACTTGGCCCACCAGTCACCGAGGTTCTGAGCTGGATTGGAGGTGATCGCCTCGCGATTGCGCGCGCGAATGTCGCTGGCGCCAACTGGGCCGGTGTCGTGTTTTCCACCGAGGCGATGGCCGGGGCGAGTATTGACACGATGTGGGAATATCACCTCGATATGAGCAGTTTATCAGGGGAGGAGATCGAG
>JAHEFN010000169.1 GCA_024640185.1 Gemmatimonadota bacterium
GGGCCAGAGGCCATCGACGTCGCCGTCCTGGAGACCTTTGCCTACGAGGGCCCCGACCAGGAGATCGTCACCGAGACCGACGAGTTCTCGGCGGTCTGCCCCTTCAGTGGCCTTCCCGATGTCGCCACGGTGACGCTGCGCTACATCCCCTCCGACCGGTGCGTCGAACTCAAGTCGCTCAAGTACTACATGATGAGCTACCGCAACGTCGGCATCTATCAGGAGCACGCCACCGCCCGGTTGGCTGAGGACCTCCAGGGGCTCCTCGACGCGCAGTCACTCACCATCAGCACCCGGTACAACGTGCGCGGTGGGTTCCTGACAACCTGCACCGTGACGCTCGGAGATCGGAGATCGGAGACCGGAGAGCCGTGAGGAATGCCGGGAAGCGGAATCCCCCGCGGACCGGTATGAGGTGCCAGCCCGCCTCCCCCCAAGGACATCTCCGGTCTCCGATCTCCGGTCTCTGTATATTTCGGGCATCCCTCTTCGGGAGCCACGATGTCCGATCCAGCCAGTCTGCAGCCCCCCTCCGAGGCCGACGCCCGTGCCGTTGCCGAGGCGGCCCGTGAGGCCGAATGGGTGGCCCACAGCTATGTGCGCGATCTCTTCGCCGGCCGCCTGCGCCTCGACCTGATCGACCCCTTCCCCGCCCCGACAGCCGATGACGTCGCCCGTGCCGAGCCCTTCATGGCTCGGCTCCGGACATTCCTTCGTGAGCGGGTCGACAGCGATGCGATCGATCGCGAGGGCACAATCCCCGATGCGGTGGTCGACGAGCTCCGGGCGATGGGTGCCTTCGGCATCAAGATCCCCACCGAGTACGGCGGCCTCGGCTTCTCCCAGTTGATGTACACCCGGGCGATCGGCCTGGTGACCTCACAGGACGGCTCACTCACCGCGTTGCTCTCGGCGTCGCAGTCGATCGGTGTCGCGGTGCCGCTGCTGCTGTTCGGCACCGACGAGCAGAAGCAACGGTTCCTGCCGCGACTCGCCAAGGGCGAGATCAGCGCCTTCGCCCTGACCGAGGTGGGAGTCGGCTCCGATCCCGCGGGCCTCGCCACCACCGCCGAGAAGAGTGACGACGGCCGCCACTGGATCATCAACGGCGAGAAGCTCTGGTGCACCAACGGACCGATCGCCGGGGTGATGGTGGTGATGGCCAAGACCGGCACGCGGATCACCGCCTTCATCGTCGAGGCCGACACCCCCGGGGTGGAGGTCGTCCATCGCCTCTCGTTCATGGGGCTCAAGGCGATCGAGAACGGCGTGCTCCGCTTCACCGACGTGCGGGTCCCCGCGGAGAACGTCATCTGGGGTGAGGGCAAGGGGCTCAAGCTGGCCTTGATGACCCTCAATACCGGTCGGCTCACCCTGCCGGCCTCCTGTGCCGCCGGCGCCAAGCGGGCGCTGCAGATCTCCCGTACCTGGGCCGCCGAGCGGGTGCAGTGGGGCAAGCCGATCGGCCAGCACGACGCGGTGGCGCAGATGCTGGGGAAGATGGCCGCCGACACCTACGCGATGGACGCCGTGAGTGACCTCGCCTCGCTGCTCGCCGATCGAGGCGACACCGACATCCGCCTCGAGGCGGCGATCGCCAAGCTCTGGAACACCGAACGCTGCGATCAGGTCGTCGACGACTGCCTCCAGATTCGTGGTGGCCGGGGATATGAGACCACCGATTCGCTGCGGCTCCGTGGCGAACGCCCCGATCCTGTCGAGCGGATGTACCGGGACATGCGCATCAATCGGATCTTCGAGGGATCGAGCGAGATCATGCGGCTGTTCATTGCCCGCGAGGCGCTCGACACCCACCTCGAGGTGGCCGGCGACCTGGTCAATCCCACGAGCACCACCAGCGCAAAGCTCAAGGCACTGCTCCGCTCGGCCGGCTTCTATGCGATCTGGTATCCTCGCCTCTGGATCGGACTCGGCTGGCTCCGATTCGGCCACCACGGCCCGCTGGCGAAGCATCTGCGCTTCGTCGAGCGGCGCTCACGGAAGCTGGCACGGGTGCTCTTCCACGCCATGGTGCGTTTCGGCCCCCGCCTCGAACAGCGTCAGTCGGTGCTCTTTCGGGCCGTCGATGTCGGCGCAGAGCTCTTCGCGATGAGCGCGGCGGTGAGCCGCGCCACGGCCCACCGCAAGGCCGGCAACACGGAGGCGACCGAGTTGGCCGACATCTTCTGCCGGCACGCCAGGCGACGGGTCGATGACCTCTTCCGGGGGATCTACGGCCCCGACGACGTGGCCACCTGGCGGAGTGCCCAACGGGTCAGCCGGGGGGAGCACGGCTGGGTGGAGGATGGGGTCGTCTGAGCAGGGCGGCTTGAGCATGAGCCATACCACGAGGGCCGGCCTCCCCTTGGGGAAGCCGGCCCTCATGCAGAGGATCTTGGCTGGTGCCTATCGCTGAATCGGCACCGACATCCCGTGACAGGCGCTGCACATCGTCGGGTTCTTCCGGTACATCAACTCCGCATCGAACCCCGGGCCGTGCGGCGAGAAACCGCGACCGCCAACCGCAGCGGTTGAGTGACAGGTCAGGCAGTCACTCTCGACATGACACGACACGCAGCTCTCGAGTGACTGCCGGGCGGCCTGCCCGTGACCGACGAAGAACTGCTGCTTGCCGTCGTGATAGCCACCCTCACCGATCAACGTCCTGGTGGCCACCAGGCCAGCCGATTCGTGACAGCTCTGGCAGAACTGCCCTGGATTGTGACAGTCGGCGCAGGTGCTGCTGCGCGAGTAGGCCTCGGCCGGGTGTCGCACCTGGTAACTCGCGGGATGGTAGCTCCCCGCCTTCGCCGGGTCCGGGACATGGCAGGTGAGGCAGGTCTGCCGCACATGACAGCTGGTGCAGCTCTGCATGTTGGCCGATGCCATCACGCCATGGTCGTCATTCCAGTCGGCGACATGACTCGAGGGCAGCGTCGCCTCGGGCTCGGCGCCTGCCGCCCGACCGGGGCCAGCCGGATACAGCTGACGTGCGGCCCTGGGCAGCACCTCGGCATGGCATGCCGCGCAGCTCTCCTGGGTGTGACAGGTCTGGCAGCTCGCGGGATTGCGGGTGGCCGCGGCACCGTGGGCGAACTCGAAGTCGCCGGCCTCATGGGTCGCCGGCTCCTGAAGTGTCCTGGTGAGTGGCATCACCGGCCCGCTGGTGCCGAGCGCCTGGATCTCGGCCGTCTCGGGGCCATCGACGTGACAGGAGAGACAGGTCTGCTGCACGTGGCAGGTCGCGCACGACGCCGCCACCGTCTGGTCGTTCACCCCGTGCGACGCCTCACCATGGGCCGTGGCCTGCTGGTAGTTGGCGTCATCGTGGCTCCGGGGGACCTCAAATCCACTCACCCCTTCCACCGTCATTCCCCGCGCCTCGCTGAGCGGGACATGACAGGTGGCACAGCTGGAATCGGCCAGGTTGACGTGGTCGGCGCCCCGACCGGGGTCGTGGCAGTCGATGCACTGCGCCGCCTGTGGCCCCCGAATCTCCTGCATCCATCGGCTTCCCGCCTCGGCGTGACAGTCGGCACAGGTGGCCGCGGTGTCAGTGGCATGCTCGAGGTGATCGAAGGCCAGGTTGCCCTGGCGCGGCCCGCGTCGTGGCGTCCAGTCGGTACGCTGCTCCTCGATGCCGTCATGACAGGTGGCACACTGCGCCGCCGTGGGGAAGATCGCTGCACCCTCGGCTTCGATCCCGGCATGGCAGGTCGCGCAGCTCACAAAGAGCTCACGATGCTCCCGATGGTCGAAGCCATCTGCAGCGGCAGCCTGCGGCAACGGCTCGGGACCGGTGACCACCAGCACGGCGGCAAGCAGCGTGGTGATCACGCCGGCCAACGGGGCGGAGCGGAGTCTCATCGTTCTCCCTCACGGCGGGCGGGCGGCAGCGTCCAGACATCGGGTTCCGACCGGAGCAGCAAGGAGATCCGTGCCCCGACGCGCCATTGGTTCCAATCGAATCCCGCCGCGTCCGGGCGGTCGCGTGACTCCCAGTACCGGTCGACCGTGACGCCGAGCCGCCAGGTGGCGGTCGGGGCGTAATCCACGGCCGCACCCAGCCAGCGGAGCCCGGCATCCTGGAACCGCAGCTCCAGTGGACGCTCGAGGGTGCCACCCTCGAGCTGCAGACGGAGGGCCTCCCTTGCCTGCCAACTCACCCGACCGTCCACGCCCCTCGTCGAGGCGCCCGGCACGAACTCGGCGTGGGCGCTCCCCTCGACCGTGACGTCGCTCCGGGGCCTGGTCATCGCGGTGAAGCCGAGGCGACGGCCCTCGTCCTTGATCGAGACGTTGGGCGTGGAGGTCTCGGTGTCGTCATAGCGGAACCACTCGCCCCGGCCTCGGAGCTGCAGCCATGGGGTCACGTCGATCGACAGCGAGCCATGTACGCCACGGTATGGCGCCGGGGAGAAGGCTCCCCACACCGTCCAGAGATCGAAGAACGGCCGGTAGAATCGGCCACCGAACGTGGCAATGATCCCAGGTTGGGCGTAGCGGAGGGTTGCCTCGCCGCTCCCGAGGTGACCCTGGGCGAGATCGTAGTCCATGCCGCTGACCAACCGGAGGCCCGGCAGGGGACTGAGCGCCACGCTCCCCCCCGCCCGTTCGGCGACGAAGTAGTCGGTCTCGGGATCGATCTCGCGGCGGTACTCGAGCGTGGCATCAACCATCCCGAAGTGACCGGCGGCGAAGGCGCCGAAGACCTGTTGCCGGTTCCGGGGCTGAAAGTCGAGCAGTGGATTGACCGCCGGCGAGGTCACGGCCAGGATCGTCCCCCGCGCCAGCCCCCAGCCGCCGTATCCACCGACTTCGATCCCGGGGTCGTCGAAGCGCCACGAGGCGCGGATCCCGTCGACGGCACCGAGACCGGAATTGCCGAGCCGACCCTCGTCGAGCACCCGCCCGAGACGGACGGTGAGGGCCTCGTTCATGTACTCGGCATACCCCTCGAGGAGGCGGGTGGCCGGCGAGGTGCCGGGCCAGAGGCGATCACCGGTCAGGTCGGTGAGGACCCGACCGTTGGCGCGAACGCGGAGCCCGGGGACACCGAAGCCCCACATCGAGAGGTCGAAGGAACCGCTGGTGGGAACCCCGCTCTGCTCACTGCCGGGGCGGAAGAAATAGCAGTACTCGGCGGCGGTGAAGCAGCTGACGGCAAAGCCGTCCGGGCTGACCGGTCCGCCGTTGGTGCCGGGAGCCGTCTCCGCCGACAAGACACTGTCGGCAACGACCGCGCGATAGCTTACGCGCTGCACGTTGGCGCCAAGACGGAGCTGCCACGATTGCGCACCGAGTGGTGCGACGCACAGGACCACCAAGGCACCAGCCGCGAGGCGGCACATCAACCACCCCCGGCCGTCAGGTGCGATCGGTAGGTGCCCGGCTCCTCGAGGAAGTGACAGGTGGTGCATTCCTTCGCCGGCTTGTGATCACGCTCGGTCATGTGGCAGGTCACGCAGAAGGCCCGATTGGGGATCAGGGCAGCGACGCGCACCGGATCATGACAGGCATCGCAGCCGTCATGGGTTGCCCGGGTGTGGGCATCCTCCCCCTCCGCCGCCGTGGCGGCCTCACCATGACAGGTGCTGCAATCGACCGAGTCCTCGTGATGGGTCACGTGACAGCCGGCACAGCTGCGTACGCTGTCGACCGGGGC
>JAHEFN010000170.1 GCA_024640185.1 Gemmatimonadota bacterium
ACAGTTCTCGGCCTCATCCGACATCGGCTCGAAGTCGAAGAAGGGCGAGGTCAACACCGCCCCGCCGATCGATCCCGTGCTGCTGGCGCTGACCCTCGGTGCCACCTTCGTGGCGCGGTCGTTCTCGGGCGACAAGCAACAGCTGGTACCGATCCTCAAGGCGGGGATCGCCCATCGCGGTCTCGCGTTGGTCGACGTGATCTCGCCCTGCGTGACCTTCAATGATCACGAGGGGAGCACCAAGAGCTATGCCTACACCCGCACCCACGACGTCGAGGCCGTCACCACCGACTTCGTGCCGCTGCAGCGCGAGATCACCATCCCCGACACCGACGCCGCGGTGATCGACGTGCCGATGCACGACGGCAGCGTGGTACGGCTCCGGCCCACCACCCCGGGCTACAACCCCAACGACCGGGCATCAGCCTACGCCCATGTCCGTGCCTGCGAGACCCGGGGCGAGGTCGCCACCGGGCTGCTCTTTGTGGAGGAGAGCCAGGAGGAGATGTGTGATGCGTTGGGATTGCCTGAGGCCCCACTGGTGGACCTGCCCCACGAGACCCTCTGTCCGGGGGCCGACGCGCTCGACCGGCTGATGGAGCGGTTTCGCTAGGAGGCGCTGCGGCTATCGCGGCAGCCTGGTCTGCAGTTCCGCGAGCCAGTTCTCGACCACCACCAGCGACGGCCCCTCGAACGCGTCCCCGCCCCCATCCTCCAGCGCCCGGACCATCACGAACCGGCCGTCCGGCGTGATGTCCCACGGGGTGTAGTAGCGGGCGTTGAGCTGGGCCATGCCGGCCTCGAGCCGGAACAGCCGGCGGCGGGCTCCCAGCCGCAGCGCGGCGGCCTGACCGGCGGCGCCAGACGCCGATGGGTCGACCGTGACGGTGACGGCCATCATGGTGTTGTCGGGGGCGAGGTAGTAGAACTCGCGCCCATCCCTCGACCAGAGCGGACCGGTCCCGCCGCCGCTCGATACCGGGATCTTCCCGTCGTTGGTATTGGGGAAGGGACGGATGAACACCTCGAGCCGGCCGGTCTCGTCGGACTGGTACGCGAGCCAGCGCCCGTCGGGAGAGAGGGCGATCGCCATCTCATCGGAGTCCGAGACGAGCAGGTCTTGGGGGGCGGTATCGACGCCCATCCGGATCCCGAAGATGTCGCGGAACCCCGCGGCCGCCGACTTGGCGCCCTGCCGGAAGAGCAACCACTGGTTGTCGGGTGAAATCAGTGCTTCGTCGAACGTCCCTTCGAGGAGCAGCGAGTCCTGCCCGGTGCCATCCGAACGGTGCAGAGCGATGCCGTTGTCCGAGATGAAGGAGAGCCACCGGCCGTCGGGACTCCAGCGGGGCCGGTTGTCGGTGCCGCGGCTGAAGGTGACCTTGAGCGCCGGCGAACCGTCGAGCGGCTTGACCCAGATGTCATCGCCCGAACCGGTGCTCATCCCGATCGCCACCCGGCTGCCGTCTGGGGAGACGGCCCACCCGTAGTTGCCGGCGAACTGGGTGTTGCGGAAGGTGAATGTCGAGTCGACCTGGGTCATCGCCCCGTCGCGGTCGACGATCACCAGTTCCGACTCGCGCGCTGCCGCGTTGGTCCCGTGGCGCATCACCAGGGTCCCCGAGGTGGAGATCGCCAGATACGGAGAGGTCCCCCCGCCCGGTGACACGCTGTCGATCACCGCGACCGGCTCGCCCCGGGTCTTGAGGGCTTCCAGGTCAAATGGCGCCAGCACGCCGGTCTGGTCCTGCCGGACATAGAGGAGATCGCCGGTGGGGAGGTAGTAACCCACCCTACCTCCGGGCACGACCTGGCTGGCCCGCCCGGTGGAGACCTCAAGAACCATGAGGTCCGAGGTGTCGCAGGGCCGGACGCAGGCCTGAAAGAGCACACCTCGCCCACCGGGCAGCGGGGAGAGGTTGGAGGCCGTCAGCGAATCGGAGGACCAGACCAACTCCCGGTCACCGCCGGCGGACGCCACGCGCATCACCCGACTCGCCCCCCGCTCCACGAAGATGATGCTGCCGTCATCGAGCCACGCCAGGCTCCGAGAGGCCCCGCCCACCTGGTCGGCGATCTGGATCGCCGCCCCGCCGGCCAGTGGCATCTTCCGGAGCAGGCCACCCTGGGCCATGACGACCCAGTCACCCTCGGGAGCGAGGGCCGCAGAAGTGACCGCCTCGGATCCCGGGAGTGCGCGTGCCTCGAGTGCATCACGGTCCTTGATCCACAGCTGAGTGATCCCGCCCGGCGCTGATCCCTGATAGACAATCTGTGACCCGTCGGAGGTGATCATCACGAAGCCGGCTGGATCGGGCCGCTGCTCGGCTGGCAGTGCCAGTCCGTAGCGGACCACCGGCATCGCCGGATCGGGCCGGGTCAGCGCCCACCCGGCGACCAGGGTCACCACGGCCAACGCCGCACCCAGCCCGTAGACCAACGATCGCGCGGCCACCGGACCCTGCCCCCGACCGGCGGCCCCTGCAATCGCCGCGGTGGTGAAGTGCTGGTCGGCCAGCGCATCGGCAAACGCCTTGGCACTCTCGAAGCGGTCGGCCGGCAGCTTCTCCAGCGACTTGGCGACTGCGGCCGCCACGTTGGTGGGCACGGCACGCCGAACCTTGGTGACCGGCTCCGCCTCCTCGGTCACAATCCGCATGATGATCTGCTGCGCCGACGAGCCGACATGCGGTGGGTTGCCGGTCAGCATCTCGTAGAGCACGCTGCCAACGGAGTAGACGTCGCTCCGGGCAGTGATCTCCTTCTCCGCGGTGGCCTGCTCCGGGCTCATGTAGTGCGGCGTGCCGAGCGAGAGCCCCGTCTCGGTCATCCGGCCGCCGGCGGCAGCGCTCACCGCCAGGGCGATCCCGAAATCCGCCACCATCGGTCGGCCGTCGTGGAGCAGGATGTTCTCGGGCTTGATGTCGCGGTGGATCACCCCGTGCCGGTGGGCGTAGTCGAGGGCGTCGGCCACCTCGCGGGCGATCCGCACCGCCTCGTCGATGCCGAGTTGGGTCTCGCGGTTGAGCTTGTCGCGGAGGGTTTCGCCATCGATGAACGGCATGACGTAGTAGAGGAAGCCGTCGGCGGTGCCGGAATCGAAGAGCGGCAGGATGTGCGGGTGTTGCAGGGCAGCGGTGGTGGTGATCTCCTGCACGAACCGCTCGGCGCCGAGGACGGCAGCGAGTTCGGGCTTGAGGAGCTTGATCGCCACCTTGCGCTGGTGCTTGAGGTCCTGGGCCAGGAAGACGGTGGCCATGCCGCCCTCACCGAGTTCGCGCTCGATGGTGTAGCGGTCGGTCAGCGCCTCGCGGAGCCTGGTGAGGGAATCGTTCATTCTTCTGCCTCGAGCCGCTTGAGCTCCGCCGCAAAGTTTTGCACCAGGATCAAGGTCTCGGCGCCCTCGTCGTCGATGCGGGTCCTCAGACTCAGCATCAGGAACCGATCACCGCCGGGAGCGACATCATAGACCATGGAGCCATCGGACACCTGGAAGGTGGAGACGCTGAAGAGCGGCGTTCGCCGCGTGACCCGGAGGCCACCGGAGGTGTTCAGCGCCGCAACCATCATCTCGCCGTCGGCGTTGATGTAGAACAGTTCGCCACCCGCCGGGTTCCACCTCGGGCGGCTCCCTCCCTCGACCGAGACCTGCGTGCGTTGGGCATCGATGTCGGGAAACGGGACGACGATGACTTCTTGACGCCCGCCCCCCTCCGGTAGCGAGTAGGCGAGCCACCGCCCATCGGGAGAGAACGCCGGATCAAGGCGGTTGTTGCTGCGGAGCAGGACCCGCGGAGCGGTATCCTGACCGACCGTGAAGGTGGCGAGCCCAAGTTGCGCCGGTCCGACCTCGGCCTGCAACACGAAGGTGCGACCGCCCGGATCGAGGGCGGACGGCAGGATCGCCCCCTCAAAGGGCACCGCGAGTTCGGCGCTGCCGCTGCCGTCGGCGCGGCGCCGGACGATCCCCTCGCCCGGCTTGACGTAGTAGACCTCCCGGGCATCGGAACTCCAGATCGGATGGATACTGCGGCCGTCCTCACGGCTCACCAGTTGGGTCGGGCTGCCGTCGAGGGGCTTGACGAAGATCCGGTCGCCGTCGGAGGCCCCGGTGGCTCGCAGGATTTGGAAGGCGAGTGACCTACCGTCGGGCGAGACGGCAGCTCCCCGGATGAGGCCCTGCTCGGAGACGGTGTCGACCCGCGTCTCGCGCCCGGCTCGATCGACCCAAACCGGCTCCGAAAAGGTGTTGGACACCTGCCCTTCGGAGTAGAGGAGGTCACCGTTTGGGGAGACTGCGATGTCGTTGGTACCGAACCCGCCGATGCCCACCCCGTCCCAGAGGCGCAGGGGCGACCCCAGCAACTCGAGCCGATCGAGGTCGAACCGCTGGGCGAAGAGCGTTCCCTCGGCACTGAGGAAGAGGAGGTGCCCGGTCGCGACGTAGCGGGCCGTGACGGCACGCACGAGCGTCTTGCGGGCGCCGGACCTGGCATCCCACGCGACGATCTGGTGGCCAGAGTTGTCCTGGCCCCCGGAGCGGACCCGGAAGAGCACTCCACGACCGTCTGGGAGTGCCTCGGGCCACGCGACGCCCGACTCCCCTTGGGCGGTGTCAAGCTGGGCCACCATCTCTTGGTCGCTGCCGTCGGGGTGGATACGCGCCAACCCGTCGCCGCCATCGTAGTAGAGGTAGCCGTCGCTCGACCACGCCACCCCGCCACCGGACGTCCCACCGTCCAAGACCCGTCGTGGCCTGCCACCGTCCGCGGGTACGATGAAGAGGTTGAATGGGGTCGGCGCCACGAACGCGATCTCATTGCCGTCGGGTGAGAAGACCGCACTGGCGGCACCCTCTGAGCCGGGGATCGGGACTGCCTCGAGTCGGTCGAGGTAGCGACGCCAGAGGCGTTGCTGGGTAGCGCCGGGTCCCGGGTAGACGAACGATGCTCCGTCGGGCGCGAATGCCGTCCTGATGCCGCCCGGGTTGAGCAGTTCCTGCCCGGGGCGCATCGCGATGCCGACTCGGGTGACCCGGGGGGGCTCAGGGGCGGAGAGCAGCCGAACGAGGCCGGCCCCGGCAAGGAAGGCCACGACCGCAATGCCTGTGGCGAGGCCCCATCGCACGCGCGGCGAGCGCGCAGCGACGGACGCCCGCATCGCGGAGAGCCCGAACGATGATGCGGTGGCCGGGGCGGAGAGCGCCTCGGCGAACTTGGCGGCGCTGGCAAAGCGGTCGACCGGCAGCTTCTGGATGGCGGTGTGCACCGCGGCGGCGACGCCCGGCGGCACCACCCGGCGGAGGGTGGTGACCGGCTCCGGCTCCGACGCCATCACCTTGGCGACGATGGCCTGCGCCGTGGGCCCGGTGAACGGCGGTTCGCCGGCCAGCATCTCGTAACAGACACAACCCAGCGCGTACACATCCGTGCGGCCGTCGAGGTCACGCTCACCCATCGCCTGCTCGGGCGACATGTAGGTCGGCGTGCCGAGCGACATCCCCGTCTCGGTCATCCGGGTCGCGCTCTCGCCGCTCGCCACCGCGAGGGCGATCCCAAAATCGGCGACCAATGCCTGCCCGTCGTGGAGCAGGATGTTCTCCGGCTTGATGTCGCGGTGGATCACCCCGTGGCGGTGAGCGTAGTCGAGGGCC